>DATFDI010000156.1:0-53051 GCA_035252175.1 Nitrososphaeraceae archaeon | reverse complement strand
GTAGTGCACAGAGAGCCCTGCAGAGTAGGTGAGAGGGACTTTCCTTCTGAATAAGAAGTGAAGGGATCTTGCCGAGTCTACAGGGATTTTCAAATTTAAATTCTATAATATTGAAGTTGTCTTATTTGCAAGTCATATCTCATGTTAATTCATTCTTCTTCCAATGCTATTTTAGTTCAAGAAGTATCGTCATCTATTTTCTGTGGATCAATATTAATTACGTCATACAGTTGTACCTGTAAGTAGGAACAACAACAGTATTATTATCCCTATACCACCAACAGCAAATCCTGGATATGCAACCAATTTATTCTTCGTAACTTCTGATGTACCAGCTAATCCTGCACCTACAATTAGCAGTATAGTGACAAGCTCGTACGTCATTATGATCTTTGAAGTTTCAGAGATATAGTTTAGAGTTTTATCATATTCACTGTTTTCTAATTCTGATTTATATTGTAGATTTGCCAATGAGCCCTCAACTGATTTGTCAGCATGTAAAGTATCAATATATGATCTGTATTTATAAAGATAATTATTGGCAGCTTGTTTTTGATTAGCGGTGGTATTCTGTAAAGTTATATTCACGTTATCTATTTGGGACTGTAGTATTTTTTCTCCTAACTTTTGTTCTTCATAATCATTTAACCAATCATTAGATTTAACTAAGTGTACGACGGCATGGGTATGCATATCGTCTTTTTTTAGACCGTATTCAGTTGCAGCAATAGTAGAATAGACGGCCAGAATCGACATAGCTATGACAAACAATGAGACAGCTAAGAAAAACTTTGTATAGAAATGAGGATGCAGCTGATTATTATTATTATTATTATTATTATTATTATTGGATGGCTTTGACATGTCTCAACTATGTACATTTACTTCCTCTACAGGTAAGCTTAGGATACATTCTTTTCAAATTTGTATTATCAATGTTATATTATAGTTTATACTGCAGAAGATTATACCCAAATTAACCAATGAAAGGATTTTGCTTGTACCATCAAAAAGATTTTATTGTTAGTCTGTGGTAGAGCCCTTTATTTTGATATCTTCTTGCCTGTTTCATAAAATTAACATTACTGATGCTCAAGACACGCTGCTAAGAAGATTTAAAATATTAATACTATGGATATACCTGAATCATAGCTCGAAAACAAAATAGAGAAAATTAATATCAACCTGTGGATAAAGATTCATTATCTTTTTTTAATTCCTCTTCATCTTCAGTTTCCTCTAATTCTTTTCCTTCTTCTTTTGGTGTACTGCTCAAGGTGTTGTGGACTCAACTTAATATTATAAAAGGCTTGTTCGAGTAAAAGAGATATCATGGTCATAACGGCCCATTTGTTCTCATAACTATAGCTTTTATTCTATCACACATATCACAATGCTCCGGACAACAGTCATGAAGACAAGTTATCTTCATAGAGTTGCAACCAAAACACCAAAGCTCTTTAGGAGTAGTAGGGAATGATGATGACATGAGGTTTAGGTATAGCCTATATCATTTAAGAGCAATTGTGAAAATAATAATCTAACATTTTTCATACAATTGACCTTTTCGAAGTTTTGATCCACATATAAAGCAATAATGAATATAGATCAGAAGAGATGTCAAAAAGTTCATCTGCTCAAAATATACCACAAGAAGCAACAAAACTCAAGAAGTTAGCTAAAATAACAGCTAGGTATATGGAAATGGAAGAATTCAAAGACTCAGATCATCATACGGGATATTTCTGTTATGATGTATCTACTTTATCAAGTCAAATCATTGTGCTATAAACAAAGTCATTTAGAGTACTCTCAAAGCAGTGAATTTGTTATTTATCAAGCATGCCATGTAAATGTGCTAATGCATTTTCAATATCGGTATGTTTGTGCTGTCCAGCTCTAGTCTCGGCAGCAAGTATACCACACCGGTGAACTTTTTCAAAATCACCATAAGGAAATTTATAATGTCCCTTGTTGTTTTCATTTTCTTTATCTTCGATACCTAAATACCACTTACCGTATTCAGAAATACTATTTTCCTCAATGAATTTGTTCTCTTTTTCAGCAGACGGTTGATGTTCGCTCCACTTGTCTTTTTCATCTTTTACATATTTTCCATTTGATATTAGGTTTTTAGCGTGTTCAAACGCTCGTTTGTTTAGCTTTGTTGCCATGATAATATTCTTTCGCTTTATCATAAAAAAGGCTATGTTTTACCGATATGCAAGTGATCTAGAGTAACAATTATCATAACGTAATTATATCACAGAATAAAATGGGATATCTAATAGATAATGGTAGTAAATATTATATTAGTTGATATATGTATATTCTCTTAATCCAGCTTTATCAGCGGTTGTGCCACCAATTTTTACTAAAATGAATCCTTCGTGAGGCTCCGAAAGAGAGTTGTTAAGGTTGCTTCCATTTTCATGTAGTTTCATATATTCTTCCATAGAGATCTTTTTTCTCGATCCCATTTCTTCTTCAAGGTTCATTCTCTTAACTAATTGTTTGTATCCTGGTTGTATTGTACCACTAAAGACCATTGCACTACTACCACTGCCATACGATCCAAAGCCTATTCTCTTACCTTCCAAATCAGTTCCCTTCTTATATTCAAATTCAAGTAGACTTCTAAATCCCATATACATTGAAGCAGTGTATAGATTTCCGATTATGGTAGATGCTTCAAGTGAACTTGCTACCTTCTTTTCAAAAACTTCATTATAAAAGGATGATCGTATAAAAGCTCTTCTGAACTTTTCATCAGCTTGCATAAATTCAGTATCAGCAAGAATTGACTCAATAGTGCCTCTCGGATCTTTTGGCAATGGTTCTTCCATTCCAACTTCTTTTATAACTTGTTTCCAGCGAGGTAGATGGCGCCATTCATGTCTTAATAAATATGCTAATGCCTTTTCACCCATTTTCCTATATGGAAGATGAACACAGAACAAATCAATATAATCGGTAACAGATTCTCCCTCCCGAATTTGAACTAAACCTGTTCTTATTGCTTTTTCCTTATAGATATCAAATGCTTTCTTTACTTGAATTAGGTATAGTAAATTAGAATAGTTCCCATTAACAAGGGGAGTCTCTTTTCCAAACGGTCTATAAAAGTCATACTCATTCTTGATGATTGTGGAAGCAACTTTTTGATCAAATGCCAATAGTCTTGGATTCTCTTTAATCAAAATGGCAATAGCTCCTGCACCCTGTGTGTATTCACCAGAAGAACCAATATCATATTTGGCAATATCACTTACGATTACAACAGCGGCTTTACCGTCATTTTCTTGAGCTCTAATCCAATTAGCATTATCATAGAGTGCATATGACCCACTTACACATGCAAATTTACACTCAATGCCACCTGCATGTTCAAAAGAGTTTTCTCCGTATACTTGCTCTAGCATACCTATGATAAATGAATTCAGTGCCTTTGCTTCGTCAAGGGCAGACTCTGTAGCAACATAGATCCTTCCGACGTCTTGAGGACGCAGATCGTTTCTTTGCATTAATTTCATACAGGCATTAGCAGCCATGCAAGCTGGATCCTGATTAGCATCGGCTAAAGCCATCTTTTTTATACCTATGCCATATTCCAATTTCTGTGGAGCGATCCCTCTCGCGTTAGCAAAGTCCTTATAGTCTACATAAAGCTTCGGAACATATATTGCGAGATCATCAATACCTACTTGCATTTTACACAGGCTATGTATATAGCCATTTAAAGGTATTTCTGATCTAATTCAAATAATGTAATTTAATTAACAGTATTTGGTAATAGCCTAAAAGATTTATAACTAGATCCACAGTAAATGATCTTTATCTATATAAAAATACCTAGAAATAGGTGATTTTCTGCAACTATGTGTAAATTTTATAACAATAGCATGCGTGTCGTGTAATATACAGTCTTTAGATGTAAATGCATTACAGGCCTGATAGGACATACAACAAGGGTTGTTGGATTTACTTAAGACGCCCATCGATGAAAAGTCATATAGATTATGGCCTCTATTGTGTTGAATATGTGAAGCCACTTTGACTATGAAGCAGTTACTTCTAGTCAAAGATCCTGCGATTGTTTGGGTGGAAGGAAAAGGCTGGATACTTGGAAAAGATGTTTCCAATAGCAGAGTGTCAGTAAACGTTGGCCAAATTATCAAAGTATATCATACAAAAAGAACGAATGATGTTTCTAGATATCTTATGATTCTCTTTACTACGGGATCTATTCTTTGGATAGTCTCTGGCATACTTCAAAGATCTTGTCATTATCAGTGTGAATGCTACAGTGGCTGCATTCAACCTAAAACTTCTTTACTATAGCTTTATTTATAGTGGTTTAAGTTACAGATAGCGCCTGAAGAAAATATTCGAGAGCATAGAATGTAGAATGACATGAAAAAGTAGAGCCAAGTACATAGAATGCACTCAATAACCCTAGCTATATCGCTCTAACTTTTACTACTAATAATTTCTTCATGTATGGTTGCACTTTGTACATCGATAAAATTGAGTACATGGCTCATCGGCAGATCTTGTTTGAGCCATCCACCATGATTCAGCATTATTTCCTTAACATGAACTTGTCCTGAGCTCGAATGTTGCATTTCCTGAGCATGATGCTAAGTGGCTGTTCCGTTTTCATGCTTACCACTATATTGGAATTGGTTAGCTTTAACACTTTTGCGTGTCGAATATAGAGATGTAAGAGTGTTTATTAATAATCATTTGTTCAATGATAGATATAAAAATAGCATTTCAACTACAACTTACACATCATTGTCTTCTGAAAGAATAGTATCATTTTTACCTAGTTCAACAGAAATACTTTACGAAATTGGTGCAGGATCTCAAATAGTAGGTGTAACGCATGAATGTAAGTATCCTGATGATGCTAAAAGAAAACCGCAGGTAATAAATGCTTCATTTGATGCTAAAAAAATGAATAGTACTGAGATAGATCAGAAAATTATAGAATTAACGCACGCTAGCAGAGATATATACCTGATAAACGATGAGAAACTAAGGGAAGCAAAACCGGATCTTATCATTGCTCAAGGCATATGTGAAGTATGTGCTCCATTTGCAAGGGAAATTGATCGCGCATTTTCTATATTGGGCTACAAACCAGATATCCTAGTGCTCGATCCTCATGATCTAGATGATATTTTGACAAGTATAATGGATATAGCAGAACGAGTTAATAGAGTAACAGAAGGTCGTAAATTAGTGGTATCATTACAGAAGCGCATTGACAGTATAAGAATGAGGAGTGGGCAAAGAATTGTTGAGGAGGGCAAAAAGAAAAATAACAATAAACCAAAAGTACTCTGCCTTGAATGGGTTGACCCATTCTTTATTGCCGGTCATTGGGTTCCACAGATGGTAGATATTGCAGGTGGTATTAATGGCCTGAGTTATGCCGGAGAGCCGTCACGTCGTATAAACATCGACGAGATAACAAATTTCAATCCAGATAAAATAATTCTTATGCCATGTGGTTTCGATATAGAAAGAACTGTAGAAGAAGCGAAGATACTAGAAGGCAATGATAAATGGAAATCATTGAAATCTGTTCAAAGTAACGAAGTATATGTAGTGAATGCAGGAGCATATTTTAGCAAGCCAGGTCCCAGAACAATAACTGGATTAGAAATAATATCTAAGATACTTGATCCGGAAGGTTTTGAAGATATTAAAGTACCTGTTGGTTCATTCATCAGATATCGTCATTATTAAAGTGCTTTAGCTGTTGTTACCACTTCAACGCCGGTCTAAATGATTAATATACAAAAAGAAGCTGATGGTGATGATGATAATTCAATAACAAAAAGATACTTGTAAACTGCGTTAAAAATTTTTATAAAATGGGTCTTACGTCATCAGTATCTGGGAACCATAGCATTAGGATTCAAGGCAAAAATGGATATGGATAACTCCATCTGGAATTCCACGTTATAATTTACAAGAAAAAGATTTGGTGAAACTTCATTTACAAACAGGTAGAATAGTTAGCCATGAGAGCAATAGTAGTCCTAATACTAAACTAAAACCAAGTATTGAATGGCGTATGCATGCTTCTATATATAATAAATTATCAAGTGTAAATGCAGTTGTTCACACCCATCGTCCTTATACACTTGCTGTCGCCATATCAGTAAATGAATTTCAGCACATAATAGAAGAGGCTAAAATAGTGGTAGGAAGCCCAGTAATAATACCAAATAAACCATCAGGATCAATAGAGCTAGCAAACATAGTTTCAAAAGCATTTGGAAAAGAAGAGAAAGAAGAAAAGGAACAACAAGTGAGAGCAGTCATAATTAGAAACCATGGGGTAGTATCTATTGGAAATAATATCTACCAAGCACGTGCTGTTATTGAGGTACTTGAAGAATGGGCTAAAATATATACAATATCTAAAATATTTGGTGGACCAAAGCATGTATTATGCATTCCTAAAGTAGATGAGTTTTGCTACATCTTAGCAGTAACTATAGATACTAGCTGTTAGTATATGTGTTAGCCATTTGATACGACGTACCTATCATAAAATCATATAATATACTGTAAACAATGTATTCGCATATGTCTTATGTGGGTGCTGAAGAAAGAGATAAAATACTCCAAGACGTCACCAGAACATCTCACAGAAATTTAGGTGATGACTTAAGACGTAGACATGCAGAAATAAAAGACGAATTTACAAAAGAACAAAGTAAAATGCAAGAAGACTTCAAGAACGAAAAAACTCATGTGAAAGAACTTCTTTATGAGCAATTCAATCAGGCGGTTAATCGACTAAAGGAATGCATTGAAAAAGGAGATTATGATGGCGAAGTGGCACATCGTATGACTGCTGATTGGTTAAATAGTGAGTTAAAGAAACGCGGGTATTAATTGTGTAATTTTTTCTAGTACAGGCCTTGATTAAAGCAGCTGTAAAACTGTCAAGGGATTGTTTAGTTAGAATGGTGTGTGGAATAACTGTGTTCATCTTTTGGATCTAGATAACAGATCCTTTAGAATATATATTCATTAGGGGATCTTAAGAAATCATTGAAACACGAACATGTTAGAGGAATGATGTTCTTAGGACATACATATACAGAAAATTCAGATAGCTGGATATACCATTTCAAGGATAGAAATTATACAACCTCTCAGTAGTCTCGAATGCTTCTTTACAGACTTTAATTCAACTGGTAGAAGAACGATGTTGTCATCATCACAGGCAAGTCAAGAGAAGAGATAAAATTTACTCGAGTGTGAAGCGAGAAAATTTTCTAAAATACAAGAGCTATTTAGCAATACTAAATAACTTCTAAAGTATTTATACGAATTATTTCTTGCAATATAGTTGATATGTCAACACTTATTTTATATTGATATTACACGTAAGGTGGTTAATTTGCTAAAGAGTATTGTAAATGCAACGCCATCTTTGGAAAAAGCACTTGCTGGTCAAGAATTATCATACTATGATGGGGTTCAGTTAATGAAGGACGAAAACTTATTTTTGTTAGGTCTTGTGGCAGATAAGATTAGGAAGGAACGTACAGGAAATATTGTTACTTTCGTCTCTTCATATTATTTGAACTATACTAACGTTTGTGCAGCAAGTTGTCCGTTATGCGCCTTTTATAGAAAGGGTAACGAATCTGATGCTTATACCCTAACTGTCGAACAGGTTGTAGCAAGAGCTAGAGTGGCGGTAAAACAAATGGGGGCAACCGAAATTCATATAGTTGGAGGCTTTCATCCTAAACTAGATCTTAATTATTATGAGAACATGATTAAAGCGATAAAAAAGGAGTTTTCACACATTACGGTTAAAGCATTGACCCCTGCAGAGATTTTCTTTATTGCTCGGATAACAAGAAATTCTGTGAAGGAGGTATTACTTAGGTTAAAAGATGCTGGACTAGATTCTCTTCCAGGTGGGGGAGCAGAGATTTTCCATCCAGAATCGCGAGATTTGATTGTAAGAGGAAAATGCTCTGGAGAAGAATGGCTTGATACCGCGAAGTGTGCACATGGTTTGGGATTAAAAAGCAATTGTACAATGCTTTTTGGCCATATCGAAAAACCTGAGCATATTGTAGATCACATCTTAAAAATAAGAGAACTTCATAAGAAAACAAAGGGCTTTACTACATTTATCCCTCTCAAGTTCAGTCTGGATAATACAGAACTAGAAAGGCGGGGCATGATATCTAAAGAAAGTCCTTCAACATATGATCTGAGAGTTATTGCATTATCGAGACTATTGTTAGCAAATGTACTAGATAACATATCTGTATACTGGGTGGCATTAGGTAAGAAGCTTGCTCAGGTAGCATTATCATATGGCGGTAACGATATGGTTGGAACCGCGTTTTCTGAGGAAATCTTCAAGGCGGCAGGCAAAGAATCAGGAATATCTATTCAAGAGCTAGTTAACTTGATAAAAGAGATTAGGAGAGAACCTGCTCAAAGAGATACATTCTTTCATCATATTAGAAAATTTTGAGTAAAGGTTCGACATATTTTCAAATTTTATAATGATATCTATTTGTATGATGGTATCTCAGGTGCTTTGAAATATGTGTTTGAAATGAATGCGGATATAATCTTAATGCTATACTCAGATCTAGATTAGTGACCTATCAACCTACATCAGTAAGAGTAATCTCTAACTCTGCTAAATGTGTATATCATTGTATGTACGAATCTAGCACATTTTCCAATGATGTACAGATTGACAATTCAACTCAATTAATATTGCAATAAGCTACTTTCAAAGCTATATCGTAATTTTTTATTGCTTACGTCTGATACGTATGCTATAATAATAGTATCGGTATATTACACAAAGTGCAACTGATCTATTGATAGTATCCCTCTCTCTTTTGCAATTGCAAACATTCTCTTGAGTGATTCTTGACCTCTATCTCCCATGTCAATAGTTGTATCATTTACATACATTTTGATAAATCGTGCAATTAGATCTTTTGATTGTCCTCTGCCATATCTTATTGCAAAATCTACTGCTGTATCGAAATTTTTGAGACTATATAAGATTGAATTTCTAAAATAACTATCAAATAGTCTAATCTCTTCCATTTTCATTGATTTATTACTTGCAACATTAATTCCTAAAGGTACTGGTAGCCCACCTGTTTCTGCGGCCCACCATTCACCCAAGTCTATGATGTTGTAAAGTTTTGATTTATCGTATGTAATCTGTGCTTCATGAATTACTAAACCAGCATCTACTTTATTACTTAACACTGCATCTGGAATTGCTTGAAAGGGCATTTCCTTTTCTTTAAATTTCCCTAACACAAAATTTAATAGCAGATTAGCAGAAGTCATCTTACCAGGAGTTGCAATTGTACTTCTTTTTAATTTTGAAAGTGACATATTCTCTTTCGAAAGAACTATAGGACCATACTTTAAACCAAAGCTTCCTCCGCTGCGTAATATCACATAGTCGCTTAAGTATGCATATGCATGAGCTGAAATTGCAGTAACATCAAGTTCATGCTTCAATGCACGTCTATTGAGACTTTCAATATCTTCTATGACGTGCCTAATTCTAAAATTTGATGATTTCAGTTTATTGGCTGCAATCCCATAGAACATAAAAGCGTCATCAGCATCTGGGCTGTGACCTACTGTTATTTCCATCAGATAAACAATATTTGTAAATAATATATAGCTATACTGAGTATTACTAACTCTGTTTTAGAGGTGTCAGCTAACTATTAAGACAGCTACAGTGGTTATTGAAATAGGTCATAGAAGATAGAAGAACTAATTCAAGCATTATGAAATCGTCATGAAATTAAAGATGACGCTATAGCACAGCTATAATTCCAAATCATGGCTTTAATAGCAAGGACGCAGGAATTTGAGAGGAAACAATCAATTTAATAGAATAATGCCACTTTTACAAGAGCAAGATGAATTTGTAGAAACCATAAGCGCTAATGCCGTTTCTTCTGCAATATTGCGTTGACGCTAGAAATTTTCTTTAATGTATTTTCTAAACTTTATTGCGTCAATTTTGTCTATGAGTATGTCATCAATAAAGATGGTCTTCTTGCCTTTGGATACGTTTACTCTAATTGTACTCGAGTTGTCATATGACGGTTCATTCATATCAACTACCTCCAATTTTAATTGAGGGCCTCTAGCCATCATTCCCTTTTCTCCTTGAGCGTAGACTATATTCTCGTTATTGTTGTCTTTACGAGGTTTGTCAAAGGCTAAATCGTATCTGTTAACTCTATCTTCAATCATGAGCTTTAATTTGTCATTCTTAGTATCTCTTTCAATCAGTAACACATATTTTTGAAGACTCTCGATTGAGAGTACCTTGCCTATGGGGGCGTTAGTATTAAAGTTTTGTTCTGATAATTTCTGTTCTTGGTCTTTGTCTTTTGAGCTCCAAACCGTACCTTCTGTCGCAACTTTGATTTTAAATTTGCCACCACTACCAGTTAGCCTGAGATGAGAATCAATCGTCTTTTGTAATTCTTCAGTCGTCATAGCCTTGATAGGACCCCTAAACCATTGATTTTTGGCCTCTTCGAAGTCTCTTAGTCCGCTATAATGAACTATATAGCATTCCTTTGCATTCCACCTTCTAACGATATCAAATGCTTCAATTACAGATACCATTCCTGTTTCAGGATGAGCGTTGTAAGTTTCGGTACCTAAAATAAGAAGGTCTGGATTCCATAACAAATCTTCACTAGTGGTAGGTAATGAAAGGAAATCCCATCCAATTATTATTTTGTTATCACATATTGTTACTATATAACAAACCGAGCCAGGCGGAGAATCAGTTCCATGATGTGCTAATACTGGTCTTACAGAAAATGGACCTATTTCAAAAATTTCGTCAGGCTTTACCATGCTAAACGATATACGACCACTGTCACTGCCTACCCGCGAAGAAAAAGAAGAATGTGAAGATGAAGAAATTTGGGGAAACTTTTTGATAATTTGGTCATAACATTCTGGGGTGCAGAATATTCGTAGATTCTTCAGATGAGTATTTGCTTTTTCTATTAAAATGGGCAGTTCTTTAATATGGTCATCGTGCGAATGAGTTATTAAAACAGCATCAGGAATGGATAACGTAGATGACGCTGTTGCTGTTGACGTAAACCCAAGGCTTGGTATTCCATTTTTGACACTTTCAACTACTCCTTGACCTACATCAATAAGCATATGAAATATTATCTGGTTTGTATCGCTTACTGAAATAAGTGAACAAGAAGTATTAGAAGTTATATTCTGCTGTTTTACTTCTGCTGCTCTCTCAGACCGTTCAGCAGTTCCTAGGGAGGAGTTATCTGGTAATACACCATTTATGCGAACTACAACATTCTGTAATCTATTATTACTACTACTATTACTAATATTGTCCAATCCCCCGTTTTTACGTTATGGATTGCGTTGTTGATGCTATTATAGGTTAGCTTCATCCGCTTTTGAACTGTTTGGAGAAACATTAGAGTTGCTCGCTAATCCAACCATGGTTTAAAAGGGGCCAATCCAAAGAAAACATAAGGTTAGCTACAAGTCTTGATCTGTATTTTTTTCTATATATGACATAATCCTTATTTTCAATTATATCCATAACATTAGAATTCAAATCAAATGAGAGCACAAGGTAGTAAGATTTGGTTTCGTCTTCCTTACTGCTAGAAAGTTATTATTGGAATCGTTGCACGAATAAGCCTTTCGTATTTACCTATTGAGTATACTAGTCTGCCTATTTTTGATTCAAAGTCTTCCCGTGCAGCAGTATGAAGTACAGCTTGTATGTCTAATGTGAGGTCTCTTGTTTATCCATTAACGGAATAAACCCATTTCTGTATGCAGTTGCAACCAGGCTGCCAAGGTTGTTAGCTAAACCTGCAAATCTAATAGAATTATCTAATTGTTGTATTTCTTTGCACAGATTATTCAAGTTCTCTTCAGTTGAAATGACATATCAATATACGATAGTGAGCATAAGCAGTTTTTGCATTCAAAAAAGAAAAACGAAAAGTACTATTAACACAAGTAATATTACGGGCAAAAATGCAACTTTTATTTGCATCATTTATCTATATAGGAGTCAAATTCTTATTATTTCTACTATCTATTCGATAGTTGAACTAAAATAGGAATGATGATGACACTCTCCTACCTATTACCATTTTAAAACCTCTATACGCGTGGCAAGAGCATAACCAAATCAATGAAATTATTACCACACTTAAAAGTAGACATGTCAATACTAAAACACAGATTTTTAAATTAACTAGTTGCTTATGAAGTATAAAAAATAATATTTTTGCTTGTATTCACGGGTATAGTACTAAAAAATAAAAACAATTAATAAAAATATTGTATTAGATACTCAAGCTGACTGTCCAGATACTAACTGTGGAGACTGCGGTGTTAGCTGAACATTTATGTTACCTGGAGTCGTTGGATTTACATTTGGATCCGATGCGCCACTACTTTTATTTGGACATGCATGAGCAGATTGAACTATAACATTGCTGCCAATTATTACAAACGCGCTGGCAAACACTATTGCCACAGCAGTAATCAGAAGCGTTTTATTCATCAAAAGGATCATACAATTACATTATATAAAGGATTTGATAATAAGATTTACCTATGGCCGATACGAAATGATTGCATAGCCGTTTGCGTTCAATATGATTCTGGATGTGATTGTTAATTGTATTCTTTGCCTGTTTTGCAATACTTTTGATGTATGGCTATGAGCCTGTTTATGTCTTCTTCTGTATCTCTAGGATAACACAGCTTGGCTATTTTCAAGACATCTCTTATATCTTTACTACCTGTTTTCCAAACTGATGAAGCTATCTGCATTATAGTGCTCCGGGGTAGTTTTTTAATTATCCTAACAGATATTGCTTCAAACTCTTCGTAAGTATATTCGGGAATCTCATAAACTGTGAACCTACTGAGCAATGGTTTACTTAATCTTTCAGTACTATTTGATGTTGCAAATATTACCATGTTAGCTTTTACAGTTTGTGTGTTTCTAACTTTAGTAGTTGTGAGCTCACCTCGTTCCATCATAGTTAGCAATCCTTCTTGATGCTGTACTGGCATCTTGTCAATTTCGTCTATTATAATAATTTCTTTATGCGGATTTTCTGCAATGAATTTTTGCAGTCCTGCTTTTGTAGTAGCAGCTCCTTCTGTATAATATATTTCACACTGCATGCCCTTCTCTATCTCTAACATAAATAATGATTTTGCACACGCAGGTGGTCCTATCAGCAATGTATGAGCTCGCTCAGGCGATTCTAATGCTCTTAGCATCATCTCTTTGATATCATCTAATCCTTCAATGTTTGAGAAACAATTGAGAGCTCTTTGCCTTACACTTAGTTTTACCTCCTGTTGAGACTCTGAGATTATGTGCAAATCTTGTGGTTTATTCTTTTTAAGAAAATCAAACATAGGATGCCACTCCCTTTCATAAACCTATTTCAAAGCCTGTTGGATATACCGGTTTTAAGACCTCTCTTCATCGGGACTTCTAATTGCAATTACTGAACCATTCATCCATGCAATCATTCTACCTCGTTCTTTTCTATCAATTAGCTGTATGTTCACGTATAGACATGTATATACTTAACATATATTTGTATGTTTAGACATTGTATAGACAATGGCAGTATTCAAGACTAAGTTAGTAAAATGGGGAAATTCCGTTGGAGTTACGTTACCAAAACCAATCAGAGATACATTTAACCTTGAAGTTGGAGATGAAGTCGAGTTAATAGATAAAAACGAGTATGTCATAATTAGGAAGAGTCGTATTATGTAATAATAAATGCATATGTATTTACAAGCAATACTGTAAGTGAAAAATATATCATGAATAAAGTCTACAATCAGAAAGAACAAGCACGAAGACTATATCCATTCAAAAGATTTGCTTCAGTCAGAAGCTACACTGGTTTTGACTTCCTCAAGAATGACCCATCATGGTTGATATATATTGCAGATACTAATGGACAGTTTAACATATGGAGACAGCGCTCTAGTTTAAGTTCTGATGATGAGGCCTACGCATCTTATCAATTAACCAATTTTATTGATGACACTGTCCGGCACATTTTTCCTTCTCCAATAAACAATAGCATTATTTTCTTTGCAGATCATCAGGGAACAGAAAACTTCCAAATTTACAAGATTGCAGATGCCTTTTACTCTTGGCCAGAACCAATAACCCAAAATTCAAAAATAAGACACGAGTGGGGAGCAGAATGTTTTAGTCATAATGGTAAGTACATTGCATATGGATCAAATGAAGATAATCCATCAAATATGCTTTTGTATGTAAATGATATTAACACTAATAGTAGCAGCAATAATGAAACATTTTGTGTTACCAACAAAGAAGGATGGTATGTACCTGGATATTGGTCTCCAGATAGCAAAAAACTAAATTGTTCTCAACTAGTCACTCTTACTGATTACGTAATTTGGCTTCTTAATACAGAAAATGGCGAGATGGTAAAGGTTATACCATCAGAAGATAAGATGCAGAAAGGCAGATTTACCGTAGGACCATGGTCTCCTGATGGAAAAGGCTTCTATGTAATATGTGATTTAGAAAGAGAGTTTGCAAATTTAGCATTTTATGATATCAGTAAATCAAAACTTGAGTGGATATTAACACCACAACACGATATAGAATTAGTTGATCTTAGCTCTGATGGTAGATTACTGGCATGGACTGAAAATGTAGATGGATATAGTAGCATATTTACCAAAAATTTAAGGAATGGACAGGTTGAAGAAATTACAAATCTATCATCAAATGGAGTCATAGAAGATCTAAAACTATCTCCTAATGGAAAGAGGCTGGGTATTATGATGACAAGTCCAACCTCTCCATCGGATATATATGTTTTAAATATCGAAAATACGAAGGAAGACCACCACCACAACAATAAAAATAAAAGCAACAAAAATAAAAGCAACATCCAAAAACTGAGTCATTCATTTTTAGGAAATATACCAGAGAATGTATTGATAAATCCAGAACTAATCAAATACAAAAGCTTTGATGAACTTGAGATTTCAGCGTTTTTATATAAGCCAAAAGAAGAAGAGCACGACGTTGTAGACAATAAACCTACAAAATTTGGAGCTGTACTATCAATTCATGGTGGTCCTACTGCTCAGGAAAGGCCATTGTATGATTACTCTGGACTTTACCAATATCTTGCAAATAATAGGCTAGTAGTTATAACTCCTAACTTCCGTGGGAGTACAGGTTATGGTAAAAGCTTTGAGAAAAAGATATACCATGATTGGGGCGGAGATGAACTAAAGGACTTAGAATATGCAATAAAATGGTTGAAATCGCAGGATTGGATTGATGCCACTAGAATAGGCGTATTTGGTGCTAGTTTTGGAGGTTTCGCAGCCTTGAGTTGCATAACTAGATTACCACAGTATAACTGGAAGGCAGCGGTAGACATAGTAGGTCCAAGTAATCTCGTGACTTTTGCCAAAGCAGTACCAGAACACTGGAAGCGATTTATGGGAGAATTAGTAGGGGATCCAGAGAAGGAAGAGGAATTCCTCAAAGAAAGATCTCCTATTACACATGTAGACTCTATCAGTCAAACAACTAATCTACTTGTAATACAGGGAGCCAATGATCCAAGAGTAGTAAAGAATGAGTCTGACCAAATAGTTGAAAGATTAAGACGTAAGAATATGAATATAGAATATATGGTTTTTGAAGACGAAGGACATGGCTTTACCAAATATAGCAACCTTGTGAAAGCTTTGAAGAAATCCGCAGAATTCCTGGTAGAGAAATTACCCATCAATAGCATTGACAGTACTGGCAAATAGTTGCAATGAAAATGTGAAGGTAATAGTATGAAGGTGATAACAGCAATATAATTCACAACCAACATTGAATGTTATAGACCTCTTTTTCAATATATCCCGCTATTGAATTTTTTGCAATAGGCTTTTACTCTACATGTTATGAATATGTATGGTTGGTATATTCTTCTGATTGTCCATGCAATGACTCCATGACTCCTCCTACACATTCTGAAGAAATTAAGGTCCATTTGCATTATATACTACGTTCTAAAAAGTCAGACGTAATAGCAAACCGTTAAAGCAAATATTGCAATATGTACATTCCAAGGTCAATAAAAACAAGATGGCAAAGAAAAGGACAACCACTGCAAGAACAAGAATAAGAAGAAATGTTTCCGCATCCTCAAGGCAAAAAGGAAAAGGAAAAGGAAAAAGACTCACATCTGCTCAAAAACTTACTTTGCATTTAAATGAAGCTTTAGCAATAGAAAATGCAGCAATACAGAGACTGCAATCACGGATAAAACAGACTAAAATGGAAAATGTAAGACAACGACTTCAAGCACATCTAGAAGAGACAAAAAACCAGCAGGATAGACTAAAGCAGTTGATTTCTGGTCTTAGTAATGATCGAAAAAGCGTTGCTACTAAGGATAAAGCACAATTGCCAATTCACATTCTTCCTAGATCATTAACAAACATGTTTGGAAGAATGATGACTTCTGCAGAGTCTGAGCTCATAGCAGCTAAAGAAGATGCAATAGTAGAGAATGCCGAGATTATACTCTATGATATGCTTACACATTTAGCAGAGAGGTTGAATGCAACTCATGCAATAACTACTCTATCAGAAAGCTTATCAGAAGAAAGAGCTATGGCGGATTGGATTAGAACGAATACGCCGGATATGGTTGCAGAACTTTGGCCTGAGATTGAGGCTTCTATTGCTATTGATGAAGGAGAATAAGAAAACCCTGTAATCTTTCTCTTTTGGAATTCAATCAATCTTCTAGGTACACCTTTTTGCTGAACCAGTTACTTGACCTGTTTTCAATTTAACTAATCTTGCAGATCTTCTTGATAGTCATCAGTTAATCTATCTGCTTTATTCTCATCGTCTTCAAAGTCTGAACATTGTAGAATTATCTAGATCGTCGTCTACAAGCAAAATTCTTTTTTTATGTGAATGGTTTGACAGCTGTTTTCTTCTCTAAGCGCTAATAGACATCCTAATAATATTTAACGACTTTTCCAGGATTATCTTTAATCGATAAAACTGTTTGTTGCTTTACTTTCTTCCTCTAGAACTTACATGTGAGTTAGAACAATAACTACAATAGCCATTAGTAGATGGCCTATGATGACACATACATTCACATTTAGTGCCAATTCCTGATGAAAATCTTTTTCTCATGCCTTCATGTCATGTCTATAGTATATGATGATCACAATTGATTGCTGTCCCGAATTCAATATTTTCATTTGATATAGCGACAACGAATAATACTCAAGATGTATCAAAGCTTGTTAGTTCTGGAACCTCGTCATCAAAATCAGGAGGTATTGACAAGGATGACATATACTCATCAGATAAGAGTGGTACAAGACATCTAGAGAGAGTACAAGAAACTATAACAACAACCGATGATGGGGAGAAAGATATCTCGTCTTAATTCGGTATATATATTTAGATGATAAACTCCTATTTTTATTATACGCAAACATCCGCATGATACATTACTTAGTTTTCCCTTTTCTTGAATTAATTTTCGATAATGTATACTGAATAAGATATTTTTGATTGTCAACGCCTTTGTTTTTCCAATAATATTTGTTAATTACGTATGATATGCTATACCATACCAAATAGCGCTATTTACCACAATTGTAAACGGAAATCCATAATAGTACGTCATAATTGTACCTGTTATAGTACCGCCTATTAGAAATGGTATTTGGCGTCTTAGTATCAACTTTAGAATTATATCCATGTTAACTAGTTCTTTCTCTCTTGGTATTCATATTGCTTGATTAGTTTACTAATATTGTAAAAAGTATAGTCAACTGGCCTAGCCTCTGTCTCCTAGAATCATGTGATGCCCCTATCTAGGAGAGAATTACATGCCCAGATTGATTTGAATACCATGTAATCGCTTTTTTCTATTTCTTGCTACAATATTTTGATCACTATAGAAAAACAGAAAAAGTGAATTGTTCTAATACTAGTCATTGCATGTATTGTGGGCTACCATGATTTATAGTAACTATGGTTTTAGAACTATTTTAGTTACATCTTCCTTCTTATCGAAGCTTTCATATCCTTTAGGACCTTCGCCTAGCTTCATAGTATGGCTTATGATCTTCGTAGGATCTATTCGCCTTGCTTCAATAAGGTGTAGTAGTTGTTCATTGTATTTTTTAACAGGACACTGACCCATTTTAATTTGGATATTGCGGTTAAACAATAATCCCAATGGGAATTGATCGTAAGCAGATCCATATACTCCTGGTATTGATATAGCAGAATATTTCTTCGCAGCCTGACACATCCAAGTAATTATTTGCAGTGGATTTCCTGGTTCGTACGCTGGTTTAGATACTTTTGAATGATCATGGTTTTGGTTGTTGTTCTGCTTCTTACTGATTTGAGTGCGATGACTACCGTGCGTAGCATTACTCTCTCCACCATTACCACCATTAACATTGCCAGCCATATGTCCTACTGCTTCATATCCAACAGCATCTATACATATTGCTCCTTTGTTACCAGTCTCTTTTTTTATTCTGTCTACTGGGTCTTCCTCATCAAAATTAATTATTTCAGCTCCTAGATCTTTTGTCTTTTGTAAACGTTTTGGCCAATGATCTATTGAAAATACCCTAGCAGCTCCACGTAAAAAGGAGCTCATAACTGTAAAATATCCTACAGGACCTGCACCAAATACTGCTACATCGTCTCCTGGTTGTACATTAGCCATATCCGCACCAAAATATCCGGTCGGGAGTATGTCGCTAAGAAATAGTACCTCTTCATCTGACTTGATGCTGTCTGGAACTTTAAGTGATGCTTCTGCATTGGCAAATGGTATCCTTACATAGTCAGCTTGTCCACCGTCATATCCTCCAAGAAGCTGGGTATAGCCAAAAGCCGCTCCTATATCCGCTTTAGGATTAGCTCTATCACATTGGGACCACAGGTTATTTCTACACCACCAGCATTTACCACAATTTACATTGAATGGAATTACTACTCTGTCGCCCACTTTGACATCATGTACCTCTGGTCCTACTTCTTCTATTATTCCCATAAATTCATGTCCTAGCGTTTGTCCTGGTTGCATTCCAGGGACAGTACCATGATAAAGATGCAAGTCAGAACCACAGATGGCAGTCGACGTAATGCGTAATATTGCATCTTCAGGATGCTGTATAGTAGGTTGAGGTTTATCGTCTATTTGGACGTCAAACGGACCATGATATACTAATGATTTCATTTCAATTTCACCTCAGTGATTGTTATGATTGCTATTATGTAGAAGAGCTAGTCGCAACTGCTGACATTATTTTAGGCCACAACTGAGCTAGCATTCCAGGTGAATTGGTTTTAATCCAATCTACCATGAATTGCTCATCTTTCATATTCTGTGATAGTGGAGCTACAGCGTTTAGATAAATTCCACCAGCCGCCTGAGCTTTTTGTATTAGCATAAGATAGCATGTTACTTCTGCATTCTCTATTATCATGTCTTCTTCAGCTCTTTTTAATTCCCATTCTTGTTTTGTCATAGATTTATTCATCATCTCTAGCATGCTTTTTGGATAAGATGGTAATGGTAATCCCAGTTTTTCTGTGGTAGGAGATCCACCAATACTAGATATTATCTCTTGCAAATTCTTTTGGTGTTGTTTACTTTCTTCAAAATGATGCTGCAATCGTTGTTTGGCCTCAGGTAAGCTTGCTTCAGAGATTCGACTCTGGAGTCGCTCTATTCCAGCATTCTCCATAGCCAGCGCAGCATTTAGCTCTAAAATGAATCTTTTATTTATATTCTCAGTTACATGATTTTGTTTTAACATGACATAGTAGACATTTTATATTATATAACGATTGCAAATGGTTATTTTTGTCAGCAATGTAAGATATGCTATAATATCTTGGTGTAAATTGATTTAATATGTATTCTTGAGCATAAAATACAATTAATTACATGACATTCTTGTTAGTGAAATGAGGAAATGCTTTTTACTTGCATACCTTATTTCTGCTCATGACAGTGAGTATGATATCTGCTCATGATAAGTTATTTCAAATTTGTCTGCTTGCTCATAACTTGGGATCTGACTGAAGCCAGAGATTGGTCAATTTGATATACCGCTAGCTTGTCTTTTCCAAGTAAATCAAACTTTTGGAGAATTGTGTGAAATAATGTTTCCTCTTCTATCTGTTCGCTTATAAACCAATTCAGGAATAAGTATGTAGAGCGATCTTTTTCTTTTTCAGTCATATCAACTAGATCATAAATAGCCTTGGTTACCATTTGCTCGCTCTTTAGGCCAAACTGAAAAGTAGATTCCAGAGATTCGAAATTACTTGGTGGTTTTTCAATTGCTGGAATTATTGCCTCTGCTCCAACACCATTCAGATAATGGATAAACTTTAGCATATGTCCGTTTTCTTCTGCAGCTTGTTCAAAGAAGAAGGCAGCACTTCCATCATATCCGATCCTCTCACACCATGATCCGATTGCAATGTATGCATTTGCAGATGACGCCTCATAAGAAATTTGATCATTAATTGCTTTTGCCATTTCTGTTGAAATTCGCATTATAATCATCAAGGTTTTTTAAATATCTATATATTTGCTTCATATTGGTATAACCAAGCTAGTCTGCTTACTTGTAGATAGATCTTCAATTTATCGAGCTACGCTGCTGACAAAAGGCGCAATAAATGTTGCATGAGAGGCCTTTGAAAGACGCAATAATATATGAGTATAGATGACCTGCCAACTATTCAACAAATGATTGATTCAGTAGCATTGTCATTAAGTAATATGAATATGCATGTATCTAATCTTCCCGCCATTTGAACATTTTGACAGCTGCAACTAGCATGCCTAACGCAAGTACTGTAATGATAACTATGTTAACTGCCGCTTGTCCATAGTTATTGTAGATCATCACTGCGTTGAGCCCTTCGATAACGTAGAACAGAGGAAGAGCATGAGCAATAATCTGAATGAATGTTGGCATGTAACTTATTGGAAAAAAAGTTCCTGATAAGAACATCATCGGAAAGATTATGACTTGTGCAATGATACTAGAGTTCTCCACGCTCTTTGCCACAATTCCAATGACCATCCCCAATGAAGCAAAGAACATGGGGCCTAGAATGAGGAACGGGATGAGCCAGACTGATAAAAAGACATGTGCCCCAAAACCCAGTGTACCTACACCAACCATTAACATAAGAGAAATAACGCTGAGGAAAATGTACCAGAGTATTTTTGAGAGAAGCCACTCTCCTCTGGACAGAGGGGTGAGTGAAAGTTGCTTGAAGATCTTGAGTTTCTTGTATAATGAGGAGACATTAACAAGAGAGAACATTGGACTAGTCAGAATGGTGAATCCGATCAGACCAGGGACCAAAAAGTCAATGTACGTGAGGGATTGTCCTTTCACTGTAGTTTGATGCATGCCAACCACAGGAGAAGCACCAACGCGTCGGAGGTTAAACTCGTTTATGACAGCATTCACGGTACCACTTAGCACTGCGCTTGATAATGCAGTTGGATTTCCATAAACCGTCACATTTGTGCTCTTTCCTCTCATAAAATCTACTGAGAAGTTTGGAGGTATGAACAGACCCTCGGAGGAGGAATGAGCAGCAAGATAAGAAGAGATATTTTCCGAACTACTGATGGGAACAAGCTGAAGGTTGCTTATGTTCTTTAAGGCAGTCATAAATGGTCCAGAAATCTGACCGCTGTCTAGGTTCTGTACATAGACTCGTATAGACCCAGAAGATCCTCCTAAGAAGATGGTGCCAAATGTGATTATCAAGATCACCGGAAATATAATTGCAAAGAACAGCCCCACTCTATCTCTCAAATATATACGGCCAAAAAAGAAGAAATCAGCTAATATCCTTGAGAGATTAATCATTGTTTTTTCATCTTTAGCTCTCCGTGTTCCTCTAAAAAGCCGCCCACCAGTTTGACGAAGACTTCCTCCAAGCTATCACGCCTTATTTGGAAATCTCTCCATGGAAGACCCGATTCTTCTATCGTAGCTAGAGCAATGTAAGCATCATGTTTTTGGTCAAGGGATATACTAATTAATCCAGCATTGTAGTTTACATTGAGTGCAGTCTTGTTCTTTAGGTACTTCGCTAACTGCTCACTCCCACGGAGATCTAGGCGCTCTCTTGATCCAAATGAAGTGATGATCTCATCGCTTGTCCCGATGGCAATTATTCGACCATGATCCATGATCGCAACATGATCTGAGAGGCTCTCTGCTTCTTCCAGATAGTGTGTTGTGAGTATGATAGTCTTACCACCAGTCTTGAATTTCCTTATCACGTCCCAAACAGCTCGCCTTGCAGTGGGATCCAGGCCTGTTGTAGGTTCGTCTAAAAAGAGCAGATCAGGAGAATTCACTAGAGCTAGAGCTAATCCCAACTTTTGCTTCTGACCCCCAGAGAGCTTTTCAAACAAAATGTTGGCGGAGTCTTCTAGCAAAACCTCTTTTAGTATTCTATCTGTGTCAACCTTAACACCAAAGATCTTTGCATAGTATTTTACAGCCTCTCTTGGGGTTGACTTGTCTACGAAAGTAAAATGCTGAGGTATGACTCCAACTTGCCGGTGTAACAACTCACCGTTTTGCCAAGGATCACATCCAAGGACATTCACATCACCTTCATCTTTCCTCCTGAGCCCTTCCAATATTTCTATGAGAGTAGTCTTTCCCGCTCCATTTGGACCTAGGAGAGAGAAGATCTCGCCACTCGTAAGGGAAAAAGAAACATCATCTACAGCTCGTAATGAACCATACATCTTCGTTACATGAAAAATCTCTATAGGATTCAATGTAGTTTCTGAGTGCAAATTAATCGAATTAACAGTGCATTATCAGGCAGTTCAATGCTTCCTCCATTATTGCCCATCATAAGACTGTCTTAAAGATCTTACTAGTTTAATACCATATTTAATATCGAATACTATCATAATAAAACATTATCATAATGTAACTTTCGCATATTAAGAGATTATGATCGGCTCCACTTCGCGGCAAATTTGAAACCAAGAAGTTGAATACGTGGATGATCATCCAAAGAGAAGCTGAAAAGCAAGAGTCGGAGTAGGATATTATATATTGAAGGTAAGAAATAGGACGTAATTTAAAATAATATCTATCTCGTATCCATTCTTGAAATAATGAAAGATTATAACGGTATAATCGTAATGCTTAGCTTTATCATTTTGCATATCGATATAGGAGATGTACACAAGCAAGAATGATGACTGATGATACATATCCTAAAACTATAATCCATAAAGCTAGAGTAGCTAGGCTAGCAACAGTTGATTTAGATTGCATGCCATATCTTGTACCAGTTGTTTTTGTATTTGATAATGATCGTGGTTTTTACTTTATACCAATAGATGAGAAGACTAAGCGATCCAGACCTGAAAATCTAAAAAGAGTAAGGAACATAAGAGAAAATCCAAATGTAGCATTATTGATTGATGAATACAATGAGGACTGGACAAAACTTTACTTCATCATGATTCAAGGGAAGGCTTCTATAATGGGGGGTAAAAAATTAGAACAAGATGAAATGCCATTATTAGAAAAAGCTCATAAATTACTGCGCAACAAATATCCTCAGTACCCGAAAATCGGTATTGGGGAATATATTATAATAATTATGCCACAAAAAGTAATAGCTTGGAAGAACGATAAGTAAATGGTTAGTTAATTTCTATATTCATTACATAACCATACGTTTATTATCTAGCAAACTTGGCAAGCTGTTTTGTCACATCTAACATTTTGTCAAGATTTCTTCCGGTAGGAATAAAATTATATCCAAATATAATATGATCTACACCAATCTGTTTTATTCTCTCCATATCACTTCCTACCTGATCAATTGTTCCAGTTAATGGGAATCTTTGGCCGTCGTTTGTTGTAGCTGATTTGTTTTTTGAATCAATGTCTACATTAGGATATGTCAAAAGGATTACTCTAAACTTATTTGGATCCTTGTTTGCTTTATTCGCCATATTCTGTATAGTCTTTATAGTACTATCAAGGTATTCAAGAGGCCCGCCGATAAGACCTAGCCAGCCATTTGTGTCATAATTTACAACCCTTGAATACGTATTTGTGCTAAATCCTCCCATGTAAATTGGAATATGTGGCTTTTGAATAGGCTTTGGTCCGATTTTTGATGCAGGTATGTTGTAAAACTTACCTTTGAACTCAACGACGTCGTCTGTCCATATTTTTTTTAGTGCTTGAAGAAACTCATCGGCTCTTTTACCTTTGTCTTTAAATGGTATATTAGATGCCTGGTATTCATCTTTAGACCATCCAATACCAAGTCCACAAATAGCTCTTCCTTCTGATAAAACATCGAGAGTTGCAAATCTTCTTGCCAATATTACAGGATTATGAAATAGCATATCTATTACGGATGTTCCTAATGCAATTTTGTTTGTTTTTGCAGCTACATAGCTGAGTGTTTCTAATGGGTCTAGTATTATTTGATATTCATTAGGAAGGCTCCCATCTGGTGTCGCAGGATATGGTGTGTGTGGATTTACAGGCCAAAGAAGTCTTTCGAAGACCCATAATGAATCAAAGCCTTCACTTTCGGCATTCTGTGCCATATGTATTATATTTTCTTTTGTAGCCTGCTGACCAGCTTGTGGTAACGTAATACCTACCTTCAAGGTAATTTCAGCTTCTTTTACTTCTATTTAAAAGATAGCACCTATAATTTGGTATTAAATAATAATTTCAGATTCACTAACTACGTATCCTTGAAGAGTTCCATTGGCTGCAGCCTTCTCCATTCTCTTATGAGTTTTCAAGTATTTCAAATGCATGTTTGAGTATAGTATCTAGTGTGCAAAGATATATGTGGTATTGCTCTGGTAAATGTTCTGTTACATATTCTTTGATGGATTCTGCAAACTTCAACTGCATAGTAATAACATATAATCTGAAATCGAGACCAAAAACTGTCGGCTGTTTGAAGATATTTCTATCTAACTGCCAATACTGGACAGTGTGCGTGATCTACAATTTTGTCTGCGATACCTCCTACAAGGAATTTATGTCCCCCTGTTCTACCTTTTGTACCAATCACAATAAGATCCATAGTTGTATTTGAAGCATAGTCAATGATTCCTTCTGCAACTGATGATGCATTTATTATAACATGCGTATTTATTTTCATCCCTTGTTTTTTGGCTAATGTATCTGCTTCTCTAAGTAATTCTTCAGCATGTTTTGCTAATTCTCGTTCATAGACACTATTTCCACTTCGATAATAACCCAAGAGTCCTTCTAGATCGCCCAGAGCTAGCATTGAAGATCTATCAATAACATGAGTTACTGTCACATCTGCTCCTAGAGATTTTGCTAATGTTAATCCATATTTTATAATTTTTATTCTATGCTCTGATTCATCAATAGCTATCAACATTTTCTTTATTGTTGTATCCTCATCATTTCCTTTTACTACCACGTCTATTATCTGTCCTCGATTTTATGTCATCTGTGAGCATTACATATTTTTCTTTTAGCTAACATATATGAATATGCTTTATGCACAGTCGCCAGCAGGTTTAAGAAGCACATATAGTTAAAATTCGTGAAATCTATGTTAATACCATGTGGATGGGTTTGGAACTGAATGAGCCCGGTGGCATTTACACTAATAGAGAGTTCTGTTACACCAAGTGGAGTGATTATTGCCAATTACAAGCGAGCTGGAAAAGTCAAGACAGATACTGTTGGAGCTTGAGGCGGCCAATCTGTTAATAATCTCCCCAGACAAGCTGAATATCTTCATCAGGTGTTTTAGTTTATAATCATTGATGGCATTGACAGCTGATGTTTGTCTTGCTGTTGCTCGTTTTTAGATATTATATCAACCAGTAGCAATATACGATGATTCATAAAGCGGATGGGAAAAGCGTCAAAACACAACAAGGATTTCGTGCCAAATCTATTGAAGTATAAAAAATATCTTTTATTTAATAAAAATATTCTCATTGGTTTCGTATGTGCGGCATTGACCGGTGCTGTAACTAGTCACGTAATAGCTCCAACGTTCACTTTGGCCTTAAATTCCATTATTACTTTGATTACCGAAGATATAGTATTTTACACGGTTTTTGGCATACTATTTTATGTTGATAACAAAGGAGAAAATAACAAGAGAAACCCCACTAAAGATGAGAAACCCGCGTCTACTTTACGTCGAACGACAAGATTCGGAGACGTAAAATGGGTCATTATAAAACTCATATCAACTATGTCTATAGCTGAAATTGGATACAACGTTGTTAAGCCATATGTTCAATATTTATTACTAATACATAAGTTGGAACCATTCATAGCTTCAACGATTGCGAGCTTAGTAGGTATAGCAGGATTCATTGCTGTAGCTAATTTGATGGCACATTATACAAAGTTATTTAGAAAATAACTTGCAGAACTGATTGTTTGTTTTGAAACCTGCAGTTAGTGTGCTATCTCTATTTGACTCATAACTCTGGATCTTATCTCTATTACCTTACTTCTATGCCATTTCGTGTGTTCAGATTTTGTGCTCAAAGTCCAGAAAATTCCTTCGTAAATGTCACGATATTCTAACTCAATAGAGTACGAGACTACTCTTTTTTCTGTATGATTTTTTAGAATGTCCAATACTATTCTAACTGCTTATGCCTAAAATTTGCAGCTTTGATTTCATCTACATTTACATTTAGTTTCTGGAAATCAGATGTGAAAGCGATGTTATTATGTGACAAATGCAAAAATAACGAAGTTGAAATTTTAATGATAATGGCAATTGCTACAGTTAGACTGTAGAACCTGCAAACCCAGGCGAAAAACAACAACAGCAAGAAACCACAGCAAATGATGCACGGACTGGAATAGCTACGCCTACGCCACAGGCGACATGCGGACAAGGATCAAACTGTACCGATTAGCAAGGTTTAAACGATCAAGATCGTTCTTCTTCTACAAACAGCGGTGCTGCTACCACAGAACAAGGTAATAGTAATGATAATACGCCATTTGTTTTATCTTTGCCATTCCCTTGGACTTGTGTTTGACCGTTCATAATGGATGCAGAATATTACGATATATCTAATAGAGGAAATACAAAAGAACTAACATCAGCACAAACAGAACAACTATTACAAGCTATTCAATCATTGGAAATATCCGGTAACTCTGCCAAGTGTCAGAGATGTGGTCGTGATATATCAAAGACCGTTACTTTATTGAAAAAATCTATTACTTTGCATTATCATTAGTGTTATTTGAATTCTGGGCCGTAGTAACATTGTTTATTATTTGTGGTTGGCCGATATGAGCAGATACTTCATAGATTGCAATAAAAGGTATTCCGCCTAATGTTCTAAGCACAACTGAACTAGCTACAAATGGTAGAGATGCAGAATAATATGGTGGTGCAGATGATCTATAGTCTGGTTTAATTACGCTTGGTCCTGATAATACATGCCCGGCATTTGGATGTATGGGATTTACAAGAAAGAGGTCTCCATACTTCTTTAGGTCTATATTTGACAGTGTTTTGTTATCGATATTCAATCTATGACCAAATAATACTTCTACTGGTTTGCTTGCGGTAAATGTAAGAGTGCCAGTATAATCCTTTCCGTCTTGTCTATGTTGTAAAATTATGGTTCTCTGAACTTTTAGTTGTTCAGGCTGTCCTGGTTCAGAAGAAATTATTCCCCTATGCAGTACGTACTGACTCGTAGAGTTGTTAGTATCATTATTGCTTGTAACTTGAGCCTGTACGTCTAGATGCATTGTTGCAACTAATTGCATAACTATTAACAGTGAGATGATGATTACAATAGAACTAAAATATACTGCTAATGATTTTGCATATGGCAAGTTAATCTCTACCTTGTAAGGGGATAGTTTGTATATAAAATATTTCATTGTTATATGCATACGTCAATTACTTATACTTTGTCACACAGGACCTACCAACAGTTAACAGAATAGTTGGCTCGTTTAGTGCCAGTAATTGAATTATAACTAATTGTATGATCGAAACTATATGCCAGAAATCTGGGAAGATATTCAAATAATGAGTATCTAGCTTCTGCTTGTAGTCATGAGAACAAAATACCTGTGATGTGAAATTATCGACTTATTGACAGCGGTGAATCAGGAAAATGTCATAACATCTTCTTCAGATTGGGACAAGCTACACGCTAGTAATTCTTTTGTACCCAAATACAAAGAAGGGAAGGCTCTTAATGATCCGAATGCTGAAATCTTCATTTGGGTAAGTATTATGCAAATGCAGTGACAATATTCAAAAAACTATACGACTAGCAAATAACCCATCGTTGAATTCATTCTTGATATGATAAATAATGGCCGACATCATTAAATGTTAAGGCAGCTCTATACCTCAAATGTTCTTATGTGAATCTGCTCGCACGATAAAGAAAGTGATCTAGCCACTATTGACACTGATGTGGCTGTCCTGTGTCTTTGTCTAGTGGGATGTATTTACCGCTTTGGCTCTTGCTATTCGCATCAAAATAGATATCCTTTCCACAGCCTTTGTTACATTGGTAATAGCGTCTTTGCTGCTGATATGACTGCTGCCCTTGTTGCTGCTGTGGCTGATCTCTCCTTACCGGGCAATCATGTGGCTCATTAGTTTCTATGTCTAATGGTATCTTTTTGCCTGTTCTCTGACTGATATATTTGTTATCAAAAGTTATTGGCTGTCCGCATTGCCTGCATACAAGGCTCATTTTTACTCTTTTATCACCCCTTTATTTCTAAAGAGAAGTAGAACATGCATTGCTCAGTTGCCATAAAGGTAACCATATCTTCTTAACGTATCAACAATAAAGTCTACATCTTCTACTGATTTTGCTATTCTGCCAATCCTCACGCAATCTCTTATATTCCTGGACTCCAACTTGTTCCAGACCAAGTATGCCGTATTTTTAGCTATTTCTTCATTAACCTTGTGCTGTTCTGTCAATATTCTTTTTGCAATTTGACAGAATTGTTCAAAATTGTACTGTTCTAATTCTATTATGAAGAACCTGGATTTCAGTGGAGATATGATATTATTTATGTTATTACTGCTAGCGATCACCCATGTTTTTACTACTTCTGTTCTAGTCTTTGCATGTTTCGTTTCAGAAACTATTCCTGTTTCCATTAAATTCAATAAAAATGTCTGGTCTTTAGTTGACATTTTGTCGATCTCATCTATTAGAAGATATTTGGGTTTATTCTCAAATACATAGTCTAGCATTCCTGCTTTAGTGGTGTTACCTCCATCAGTAAAGTACGAATTATCTAGTTTCATCATCATAGATTTGATAAACATTGTCTTTGCTGAAGCTGGTGGCCCAATCAAAAGTATATGTACAGGTTCTTCCGCGTTTATTGACATCCTAAGAAACTTTTTGACATCATGATACCCTATAATGTAATCAAAGAAATCATCTGTATTCCCTTCTTTTTCTTTCTCATAATTCATGGCAGTAACAACCGCTTTATGATTTGATCTGTGTAGCTTTTGCTCTGTAGTACTCTTTCTTGTTGTTATTCCGAATAACTGTCTCAGAAAACTCATACCTTTATCTTACCTATTATACTTAGTACGAATGTTCAGTTGCAGGCTTGTCGCATAGTGCCATAGTATATGCTAATAGTGAATAGAATATTATGTGACCCATAACATAGGTTGTATTATTATTGTCCTCTTTCTCTCTTTACTAGTATATAGTGGGGTATGTTTGCAATAGTAGCTGGATATGATGTGTTATATTCCCATCCTAATTCGAGTAGCTTCTTTGCCTCTTGCAAATCTGTGATAGTCGCTATATCTACTACTCGTCTACGTTTGAAAAACGGCCTATCATAATTCTGGCTGCTTTTATGCTCATGTTGTTGGCCATCCTCGTTAACTAATTTCCATATTATTTTACCTGTTGTAGTATTTTCTCCTATCTTTTCAAAACCTATTAGCTGATTAGGAAACCCTGCTGCTTTACACTTGTTACATTCTTGCATCTTTTTTTGCGGTTTTGATGCTTCCGTTTGAATTGTTGTTGACATATTGTAGAAAATACTTTACAAAATTCACTAATAATATATGACACACTTTCATGAGAGGGAGGGATAATAAAATTTAGTTTGCTATATTTTGGTTTATTGTATTGACCTTTGCTTTGGATTAAAGTCTCGTCATACATATTGTTGTAATAAACTTAAACTATTGACACTGAACTGGCAGTCCTGTGTCTTCAAGACAGTCACGCCATTCTTTATCTTGGTGCAATTGCCATTTGAGTCTTCGTAATTACACCTTTTATAGACATATGATCATCATGATATGTAAATGGCTACAACTTCAGGTCCCAGACATTCTCCTTCCTCTCCTAAGTAATATCGATGCAGCATATGTAGCAAAGTTTTTGATAGTGCTGAACATTGAACTCTCATAAGAGGATCGATCATAGCCAAGAAGGTTATCAGCCACCTGTAGGAGTAAGTTAATTGTCATCATATATATACAGCATTCTTATTTTTTAATCAACGCCTACATAGAGAGTAAGCCAAAATTCTATTGAACGAAGTTAATTATGTCACTCCTTAGATTCGCGTTCTTCTATAGTAGCAGTTATAGTTAGTGTTCTGCTTTCTAATCCGCTCGAAGGCAACATGTATTATATAAGCAAGACTGCTCTTTTTCTAAAGTTTCTGTAAGTAATGAGTTAGATACTCTAAACATTCTGCTTATATAATTCCTAAAACAAAGAAAAGATGGAAAGATAAGAATTTGAATAGAGAAATGGTCAAAAAGTACAGCAACAATAATTGTTATATAGCATTAGTTGTCGTCGCTATGTCACTAGCGCTACTCTCAACAGCAGCTATTCACCCAGCACCTGCAAATGCAGCAAATACAAACGCTACGCAGCAAGCTGGAGCTGCAGCTAATCAAACAGGAGAAAAGATACAAGCTGGAGCTGCTAATGTAACACAGCAGGGAAAAGCTACAGCTAATCAAACAGGAGAAAAGATACAAGCTGGAGCTGCTAATGTAACGCAAGAGGCCAAATCTGGAGCGAACCAAGCTGGGCAGACTGTGCAATCTCTCATGAATAAGACAGGAGAAGGTCTCAAATCGTTTGCCAATAAGACAGGAGAGGTCTTACAAAAGATTAATCCCTTGAAATAAGAAGCTAAAAGAGAAGATAAAATTACTCATTAATTTATTTTAGTCGAATTCTCTCTTGTCTTATATTGTCGTCATGAGACAGAAGTAGATCCAGAGAAATTTATTTAATTTTTTAAATGTATCGCTATTATGAGTATCTTACACTTTGTGTTTACATATGGTTCATCAAGTGCCTAGATTACCATTCTTTTATTCTACTGCAGATATTGGTCATTACATCGAAATCAGAATAGCTGACACATGGACTGACCATATGAGTTAACAGCATTATTATTTATCGTGGTCTTGGCAATAGTACTGCTTCTCATTAGTTATATATCAAATAAATTAGATGAATTGTGAGTAATAAACAAATATTCTACAATCGCTCTCCTGAAATAAACCAGTTTTCCTGTGGATTTTCTTCATAAACAACAATTACATGTTCAGCTTTTGTTTTTAAAATCTGTACAGCTGCATTAGTTATTGCCTTCGCGAATTCTTCTTTTTGTTCCCTTGTTCTTCCAGGGTACATCGAGACCGAAATTAGAGGCATATACGCTAGAATTGTTTCAATCAACCATGGAAATAAACTCTTCTATCTATTCAAAGGCATATAAGCATGAACACAATAAACCATAAATGCCACATATAAGAGAGTATATGCACTAAATATTGCAATGTAGAGAAAAATCGTTTTAGGAACACAACACAACACATAAACAGATAATAAATGATTTACTAACGAAGGATGATAAAACTGGCTGAAATAAGTCCTCCTATAAAAGCAGCCAAAAGATTAACAACATTATTATCTACTATGGATATGCCTCTTTCTTGAACAACAGGAAGGTCACAGTGTATTGTCATCTTTTCTACGTATTTTTTACAATTTAGACATTTATACTTCGATTGAATTGTTGCTCCAAGAATACTGTCAATATTAGTCGCTATCATCCCTCCAGTGATGGCAGCCAGTAGTATAACATGCGTTTGAGAAAATGCACCTTCTGATAAAAATAATTCACAAATACTTCCTATAAAAAGCGACCCAATCAATGCAGCTATTTCACCTTGAATTGTTATTCCACCTGATTGGCCTGTATCAATTTTTTTCCCTGTTACTATTGAATAAGGCTTTGATTTACTGAGCAACCCAATTTCAGTCGCCACTGTATCAGATAATGCAAAGCTAACCGATCCTATAAAAAACAGAGTAAAGGTCTGATTATTATGTGATAAGTAATACAATATTGCAAACACTGCTGCTGGTGCTCCATTTGCGACTACACTTTTCCAGCTCCGTGCGCCACCATTGTCTTCAGCTAAATCCATGCTCTGCTTTTGTCTATATTTATATTTCGTAAACAGGGATCCCGTTATGAAAAATATTAATAGTATAAAAAACCACAAAATAGAGCCAAAATATAGTGTAATAAAACCTACTGGCAGTGCTACTATTGCGCCATATTTATCAATTATACGTACCTTGTAAGCTAGAATAGTCATGGCTACCATAAGAGAGACTGATGCAATAGCTTGCTCCATAGAAAGCATGGATTTACTTTACGCCCATCCGAATCAATCATCTGCTTTTTTATTGTTCAAATTAGGAAATAGGATCAACGTTGGCACAAATGTTGTTAAATGATCTATGTAACAACAATTCCTCATTATTTTTTGTGTTAATTTATAAAACATCATATTTTAACTCCTAATACATCAATATATATTTCTTAAATGCAAACTTCAAAATATAATTAGGCCTATTTCATAGTACAAAATAATAGATAAATAGACATTCATTTATTTTATTGCAACAACTACTGCCTACTCCTCAACCCTTGTTGCTGTTTATGGTACATCCATGCAGGATAATTTTCGTTTGTTGCAAAAACCTGGCAATTGAAGGTAGTTCCAAAGTTAAAGAATGTATGTCTTCGAACAATTAAATAGTAATATTATTGATCTAGATTGATCTTGTGTTCTAACCTTAATAATTTTGCTGGAGAACATTCATTGTATGTACTCAATAGAAAGATAATTCAATGTAATTTATGTCCTCGATTATCAAGTTATATTAACCAGGTAGGTGAGATGAAAGTAAAAAGATTTATAGATGAACATTACTGGGCAAAACCTCTTCATGGTTTTGGAGATGCAGAAGCTAAATTATTAATAATTGGATTGGCACCCGCTGCCCATGGCGGCAATAGAACAGGCAGAATGTTTACAGGAGATGACTCTGGCGATTGGCTTGCTAAAGCAATGTTTGAGACAGGATTTGCAAATATACCTACTAGCAAATCTAGCGATGATGGCCTCGTGTTGAAAGATGCATATATTACCGCTGTAATAAGATGTGCTCCACCTCTTAACAAACCCAGCTCAGTAGAAATATCGAACTGTTCACAGTATCTATCAACAGAATTAGATATACTAAGTAACACAAAAGTCGTTCTTACACTTGGAAAGATTGCTTTTGATACATTTTGTAAAATAAGTAATTTGAAGGGACTTACGTTTCATCATGGCTCTTGCTATAGTATTGCAAGTAGTAAAGCGCTTTTGGTTTCATATCATCCCAGTAGACGTAATACCAATACTGGAAAGCTGACATGGCAAATGTGGATCAATATTTTCGAGACTGCCAGATCAATAATAACAGCAAATTATCGATAGATCATACTAAGTCTTTATTGTTGCTGTTTCTTGCCTCCTTCTTTTCTGTAATATTGTAACTTTAACATACAAAAGCTGACATTGCCTAGTCTAAAAGATAAACGACACGATAATCCTATAACTATGGTAATATGATATGAGTAATACATCATAATTAAACCATTATACTCCATTTTTTCCTATACATACCAAATTTGTATATTATTGTGTCTACCATGGGTTTAAGCATCAACACTCTAAATATTTTCAATTATTACTTAATCTTCTCACGGAGAATTAAGTAATACTATAATCAATTATATTACAACCGTTAGTCTATAGTAGGTAACTGCAGGTATTTCTCATACACCTGTGCCTAACTACCAGATCACTAATATTTTCGACTAGTTATTTGGTTTTTTAGGATTATCAAATACTCCAAATATAGATTTAAGAATCCCGACTGCCTTTATCAGTTGGGGGAACAATACTTCATGATCACGCTAGTTGACTTAATAATATAACATGGATATAGATATACATATGCATATATGAATCAAAATGAAGATTTTGAGGAAAAGAAATTGTTGGGATCTGGCGGTTATGCTTAGTATACTTAGTATGCTTGGTTCTCCGGCAATTAACTATGAAAATCCAAAGGAAGAGGTATGACAAGGTATCATTCTGATTGAAAAGGGAGAATACAGGTGTAATACATGCAACAACCTATTGGCACTTTATCGCAAGTTCAATAAATGAATAAATAATAATGACAATAATGATAATAATCCCTCTGCTTGGGGATGTAATTATACATATACCAAGAGCGATATTAAATGATTTATTTTCTTTGCCTTGATGCGCTCATATGAACGCATCATATTGATATTAATGTAAACCCCATCTAGCAATATATATACAAAATATCAATCATACAAAAGTGTTGAGTTTAGAAATACATTTTTATCATTGTGCTTTGCAAGAGCCTATTTCAAGCTAGTAGATTCTGAAGGTATCTAATTGTCAAAGTATACATAGAATAAACCTTACAATTTTCCGATCTGAAAGGAAATTAGCAAAAAGGGCTATAAAATAAAGACAAAACAGCGGCTATGGAAAAATCAGATAATCTTCTTGCTAGTGATATACGTATATGATAAGAATAAAGCATTAGAATGGGTTCAAGGAAAAAGTACAAGATTTAATCCTGGATAATGTAACAACGGATTGGCCAGTATATGACGAAGGATGACGATGATTAATTGATGGATCTATCATTCTTATTTTTTGTCAAATTTGATTTGAATGTTGAATTCACTATATCTTTTTATCAAAGTCTTTAGAATATACTCTAAAGCTGAGGATATCAGAATGCTTAATAATTTAGTTAACACAGACCTTTAGCGCTCATGGCCAGCGGTAACCCCATAAGTGAACAATTAGTGCGGTTCGAAAATATAAAGCAAAAATTAGAAAGTCCAGAACTACGAGCTGAAGTAAATAGCAATCTGGATAGGCTAAGAGAACAAAATCGATTGATTCACTCAGATCTTCTAAAACAAGTCATCGATAAAATGGAATTATTAATAATTGATGGAGACCTAATACATGCATTAGGTTACAAAATATACATTGAACATTTAATATCTTTGGTACAGCATCTATAATGAGGCCAGATTTAAAGTAACATTATATCGATATTTTATGAAAATGAGCATTGTTAACATAATCTACGCAATTCCATTTAACATTACTGTTTGTACTGTATTGGTTGCTATCTTTCCACTGCTGTCCAGAAACATACGCTATTGCGAGGTAGGTTATACTTACGATCTTGAGATGGATGGTGGATCAATGCAATAAGTAGCTATCATTTATATTTTCGTTCACTTTTTTTTACCTTGATGTAGTAACATTATTGCATTCACAATAGAGGACGCTGCCGGACTTCCACCCTTTCTGCCAATATTAGTGATGAATGGAATGTATGTCGTCATAAGCTCTTCTTTGGATTCACGAGCAGAGACAAAACCGACAGGAATACCTATAACAACTGCTGGCTTTGTAACGCCTTCTCGGATCATTTTAACTGTTTCATATAGTGCAGTAGGAGCGTTACCAATAGCTACTATCCCTCCATCCATTTCGTTTGCTGCATGGCGCATTGCGATTTCTGATCTGGTTCTATTGGATTTGCGTGATTCATCAATAACTGAGTGATTGGAAATATAGCACGTAGCTTTCAATCCAAAACTAGCAATTGATTTTTTATTTATCCCTGAAAGCACCATATCAACATCAGTTACAATATTACATTTGTTCTCTATAGCATGGAAGGCAGATTCAATTGCGTTTCTATGAAATATTATTCTTCCTCCTGCTCTAGCAAAATCAAAATCTGCAGTTGCATGGATAACGCGGCGCACAATGGCCCATTCCAAGTTATTATATTGGTGTACTCCAATTTCTGCATCAATTATGTCAAAGCTTTTCTTTTCAATATCAAACGATCTTTTCGACATTTCCCTATCCGTGGATGTTACCTCCTTTTTGTTATAAGAGATCAATTCTCTTTTCCTCTACCTCTTTGACACGTTCAACTATAAGATCAACTAATTTTTCATCTACTCCTAAATGTTTTGTCATAAATACATTTTGGAATCTATATTTCTCGAGTGCGGTATTAATATTTGTAATTATATCACGTTTGACATGAGCACCTCTGTGTAAAAAGTATGGCATCAATAGTATAATTTTTGGATCATTTCGAAATATTACATTCTTTATGCCTTCCTCTATATCTGGTTTATCTAATTCTAGAAAGCAAAAATTTACATTTCGATAAAATGGTTTTAGAGCATCAACTGTATAAATGAAGGCATTTCTGGCGTTTTTATCACTGCTACCGTGTCCAATAAGTAGAATGTCACATGCAAGATCAGAATACTGAATTTTTTGCTCGGTCTTTAATTGGTGGATTCTATTAATTACTACATCAGTAAGTATGGAGTGATAGCTGAGTGGTTTTGTTATTATCATCTTCAAGTTCATTTTTTGACCAATGCTGGCGCTTTGTCTAACTGTATCCTTCAACTTCATGCCAGGATATAGAAAGTATGGCATTACAGTAATCAAATCAGCACCATTAGCAAGACAATTTTCTATTCCTTCCTTTATAAACGGCTGCACAACTTCTAAGAAACAGTAGCCTGTATAGTCGTATCCTACTTTGTGTTTTGCAATTGAGCAAATATTCTGAAGCTCAAGTCTTACATCTGGCTCCCTGCTGCCTCTATCTACGATCAAAAGTGCTTTTTTAACCAATTTAGTCAAACTTTATCCTTGAGATAGCAACTGTGAGATTTGGAGGAAATTTATGTTTTGGAACTATGACCTCGCCTTTTGAACTTAGTATTGATGATGCTTCAGATACACTTGCAGTGCCTTCAAACTTTTGAACTATACTGGATGGATTTGGAGCTGCAACTGTAGCAAGTATATCTTTATCATAGGTTTCAACGGGAATATCATAATGGTCTGAAAACTCTTGTAATCCTCTTATCTCTTTTTCTTTATTAATAGAAGATATATTTCTAATACTCATAAAGCTCAATCCTTTATCTTTCATCACAGCCTGAATTCCCAATTCAATATCATCTTTTCGTGTATTCCAATGAAGTCCTAACCCTACTACAAGGCTTTTTGGCCTATATATTACTGATTTTTCTAAAATAACTGAATTAATAATCAACATGTCTGAAATTATTAATGCGGCCTTGAATTCAGGCGACGTTATTTCATCAAGGTTTTTGACCTCTATAACATTCTTTGGCAATGATGCGGTTGGCAGCCAATTCTTTTCTCCCGTTTGTTGATACAGAGCTATTTTCTCTTCATTAACCATAAATGCACTAACTCGTGTTACATTTTCAGGGTTTTCAATTCTCCACCCAAACTCTCTTCCCACTAAATCAACCGCAATAGTTTCATTAACATCAGCAGCAGTAGTGATTATTGGTTGTGAATTTGGAAAAAAGGAAGCAACAAGTCGAGTGAGTGCATTTGCTCCCCCTAGGTGTCCTGATAATGCACTTATAACAAAATTTGCTTTATCATCAATTACTAAGATTGCAGGATCATTTCTCTTATCAACTAGTAATGGTGCAATCAGTCTTATGACTGCACCCAATGAGAATATACATATTAGCGCATCATTAGATTTGAAAAGATTCGTCATTAGCTGAGAGGTTTGTTCAGTGAACCAGGTTATATCAGATTGAGGTTCAGTCGTAAGGATATTATACTTAGTTGGGGCGTAGATTTTCGCTTCTTGCATATTCTCCTTTATTCTGCGAGCTATCTCAATTCCATGTTTTGTTATAGCTATAACAGCAATCTTTCGTACCATTAAGGTTATTGGTAGCGTGATTTAAGGAAAATAATCCTTTCTGTTGCAATTAAATATTTAATAATAATAATAATAATAATCAACCGCTGAAAAACAATATTTGAGCATTACCTATTTTATTTTTGTGGGAATATATTTGAACTAATTAATACTATACCATATAACAATCAAATCGACCATAGGTATAGAGTAATAGAAGACAGGATCGACCTTCAGACTATATAATATAGATATTTCATGTATATTGGCCACAAGGTTTACCATCAAATCCAAACATAATTACTTCTAATTTTAACTTGCCTCCAGAATATTCATGCATTTGTTGATGTACTTTTTTACACACTAAGTCAAAAAATCCAGAAACGTTGTTTTTACCTATTATTTCGGCAACATGTCTTGCAGTATTTGCTGCCTTTATTTCTTCTATGACCTTCGAAGAAGAACTACATTCCGCAGCAATCCTTCCCATAAATTCCATATCTACATGGGATCCTCTTACATGTGTTTGCTTGATACCCATAGCCATTTTTGTTAGTTTTCCAATAAATCCAGCTATTACTGCTTTATGAATTTTTTTGCTGGCACATTGTTTTATGGCATAACCAGCAAAATCCCCAATTTGAATAAATGCGTGATCGGGCAGTAGCTTCGCAAATAGTTCTTTGGCAAAATCTTCGCTTCTTCCTCCTGTGGTAAGCACAACCGTATTTATGCCCATTGCAATCGCTACATCAAGACTTTGTCTGATCGATGCAGCAAAAGATGCCGTAGAATAAGGCAACACAATACCGGTGGTGCCAAGTATAGATATGCCACCGATGATACCCAGTCTAGGATTATCAGTTTTTTTTGCTAATTCTTCACCTTTAGGGACCGAAATAATGACGTTTATACCATTATTATTTAATTTTTTAGCAGCCACGTCTATGACGGCTTGTTCTATCATTTTCATTGGTGTTTGGTTGATTGCAGCTTTGCCAATTTCTAGACCTAAGCCCGGTTTTGTCACCTTGCCAACTCCTATACCACCATCAATTGTAATCTTTCCTACTTGATCAGTCAATGAAACAGTAGAGCAAATTTCAGCACCATTGGTTATATCTGGATCATCCCCAGCATTTTTGATAACTGCAGATGTACAGGAGCCATTTAATTCATTTTTTGTCCATGCGATTCTTAGCTTAGCCATATCTCCTTTGGGTAAAGTAACGAAGACATGCTCAGCACTATTGCCTGAAATCAAAGCTAAAAGCGCTGCCTTAGTTGCAGCAGTTGCAGACGTGCCTGTAGTATAGCCTGTTTTTAGCGTTCCTTTTCTTTTCTTTTCCTCAATAATTGCAGGAAGTTCTTGCTCTTGTTCGGCTAACATCAGATCCTGTTCTACATTTCCTTCATTATTGCTATTTTCGGTATGCATTGAACATTATCTCTTGTGATATTACATTACCACTATCTATTACATAGTATTATCTAACAAATTAAAATTATCGCTAGCGATGCAAACAATATCTCCGCTGCTTTACCAACTTTGTCCTACTCCGTTCATTTTCACTCATTAACACGATATGTTTTGCTAAGGGGGTACAATATTAACTGGTGAAAACTTTTACTCTCTAAGAAGAATATATCTGTATATACTACTTTTAAGCGATGACGCACCGGTTTAGGGGATCATAGGATTATTTGTGTGTATTGTGACTTTCATATTTCGTTTTTGGTTTTTGGATCATTTAATAATGAAAGCCTGAATTAGTCAGATATGTCTTCTGCAGAAGTTGCAGCTAAATTAGTGAAGAACTTAGAATCCGAAGACTACAAGTTGCTCCGAGTTCTTGCTTCTGGATTGAAGCAACATGAATCACTCACCAAAGATGAAATAGCAGCTTATTCAAAAATGCACCAAGACATAGTTAATTTTAGGATTAGCCGATTACATGAAATGAAGTTAATTGGTAAGAATCAAATCGGATTTTCTTTACTTATGATGGGTCTTGACGCAATTGCATTAAAAATGCTTGCTGATAATGACATCATTGTAGGAATAGGGAAGCCTATAGGGGTAGGTAAAGAATCGGATGTATTCGAAGCAATTACCCATACGAAAGAGAGACGTGCACTTAAATTATTTCGGATCGGAAGAACTAGCTTTAGAGAAGCTAGAAGAAAAAGAGCTTTTGCTGCTGGTCAGAATATTCATCACTGGTTGCTGATCAATATAGATGCAGCCAAAAAAGAGTGTGACGTGCTTGATCAATTAAGGCATACAAGAATTAGGATCCCAATCACGTATTATCGTGCTATGCACTGCATCATCATGAATAGAATAGAAGATGGCTTAAGGCTCATAGATATTAAAAAGCTAAATAACCCAAAAGAAACTCTACAAAATATATTATACAATATAGGAATAGCTTATAAATGCAATATTATCAACTGCGATTTAAGTGAATATAATGTATTATTAGATAGCAACGACAATATATGGATTATTGATTGGCCTCAGGCCGTTTCGATAAGACATCCTAATGCTGCTGAATTAATAAGAAGGGATGTCTATAACATTGTAAAATTCTTTAACAGAAGATTTAATTTGACAAAGGATATAGACGAAGCGTTAAGAGAGGTTATTACAGCATCTACCTAAGCAACATAGAAGTCCTGTCAGTCTTTTCCCATGTAAAGCCTGGTTCATCTCTACCGAAATGGCCATATACTGCAGTGTTTTTGTAGACTGGTCGTTTTAGATCCAGTGTGTTAATAATTTCTCCTGGCCTCATATTAAAGGTTTTTTCTACTTTGTTTTCAATTCTTTCCTCAGACACCTTACCTGTCCTGAAGGTATCTATCATTACAGAAACAGGTTCAGCGACTCCTATTGCATATGCAATTTGTACCTCACATTTATCAGCTAATCCTGCTGCGACAACATTTTTAGCTATGTATCTTGCCATATAGCAAGCAGATCTATCTACTTTTGATGGATCCTTGCCAGAAAAGGCACCACCACCATGTCTTCCCATACCACCATATGTATCTGCAATAATTTTTCTGCCCGTAAGGCCAGTATCTCCCGGAGGGCCACCAATTACAAACCTTCCGGTGGGATTAACAAAGAATTTGGTCTTATTATCAATCCAGTTGTCGCAAATTGGCCTTATCACTTTATTAATAACTTCATCTCTTAGCTGGTTCAAACTTATATCTGGTTCATGTTGGGTAGAGATTACGATAGTATCGATCGCTTTTGGTTTAGAATCTTCATATATAACAGATACCTGTGATTTACCATCTGGTCTAATCCAGCTCAATTCTTTTTTCTTTCTTACTTGTGATAGCTTCATAGTTAGTTTATGAGCCATTGTGATTGGCAGTGGCATTAATTCTGGTGTCTCATTTGTCGCATATCCAAACATTAGCCCTTGATCTCCTGCTCCCTGATCTTTGTTTTTTGCTGCACTCACGCCGATTGAAATATCAGGACTCTGTTCATGCAACGATGCTAATACAGAACAACTGTTGTAATCAAAGCCATATTCTGGCTTATCATATCCTATCTCCCAGATCGTATTACGGACAATTTTTTGCATATCTACTTTGCCTTTCGAAGTGACTTCGCCAGCAACAAAGACAATACCTGTAGTTGTTAGAGACTCCACTGCAACACGTGATTCAGGATCCTGTCTCAGAAATTCATCCAATATTGCATCAGAAATTTGATCGCACATTTTATCTGGATGCCCTTCAGTGACACTTTCTGAAGTAAAGACAGATCTCCTAACCATCATCCATCTACCATTACCATCACATAGTAGTAATGACGTTATTTGTCATTAGAATTCTTTTTCCAATCTTATAAAGAGCACATTATTACCTCTAATTACAACCTTGCCATAATTTGCAATGACATCAGCTCCATTGAATTCTTCTGCGTCTACAAGAATTAAATTCATATATGTGTCAACGTTACTCATTCTTCCACGGTATTCTACCTCATTCTTCAATCTCACTGCAACTTTTCTATTTAGTGCACGCTGTAATGTGGACAAAGGTCGTTTTGGTTGTTGCTGTGAAGGCGTTGAAGATGACAACTCGATTAATCACTTTTCAAAGCGACCTGGCCACAATAAAAAGGTTCCCTTATCATAGATATCATATTAAATTTATTGTAGTGATGATGATCAGTATTAGTTGACTGCAATAATACATACGGGGTCTACATCAATTGATCGCCTGCTTGGAGGGGGAATACGTACAGGCATAGTTACTGATATTTACGGCCAGAGTGGAGCAGGTAAAACGCAATTGTGTTTCACGCTATGTGCCAATTACGCTAAACATTCTAGGCAAGAAGACAAAATTTTGTTTATTGATACTGTAGGAACATTCAGACCTGAAAGAGTTTCTGAAATTGCAGGAGCTAGAAGAAACAGTACCGTACTTAATAAAATCATGTTTGTTAGAGCTCTTAGCACATACGATCAAATACATGCAATAAGTTTAATCTCGGATTTCAATCCGCGGCTTGTAATAGTAGACACTGCAACAGCATTGGTTTCTGATGAGTTCAGAGGGCCTGCTAGGCATTTGGTATTAATGAATTATATTCATAAATTATCTCTTGCAGCTATTAATTTCGATTGCGCTGTAGTGATAACGAATGTTATTCGGCATGCACCTATAAGAACAACACTAATAGATCAGGGAGGCCATAACCGGCGAGCTGCAATAAAAACTACTACTAACTCATTTCAACAGCATGAGTTTATGGGTGCTTCGATCTCAATTTACGTACATATTAAATTAAAGCTTGAAATTATTGATGTAGAAAAATCGCTATTTGGTGCAAGCCTTATGCAACCTATACAAAAGGATCGTGTTTTATTTAATATAACATCGAAAGGTATTTCAGATGATAACTACATTGCTGGATAACTACATTGCTGCAATGAGCTTTTTACATACGAAATCAATTTAGCAAAACATTCAGGACACTAGATTTAATTTTTTGGAAATGAGCAATTCCAGATCTGCATATATTAGTTTAAAGATATCTATTCATGCTCATGAAATGGCAATAGTGATTTCTAAATCTATGGCCAAAGCCTGTTCTTCCTCAGGATCGTATTCTAATTCAAATTTCTACAGTGTAGCTTTTCAGGTAAGCTGACGGGACAGTAGTTCAGCAAAGAGTAGAACAGTATGATCCACATTAGTCTAACTGTATAATAGCTTCCAATAAAAGCAAATTTTTTATGATTTCTATCTTGGATGCCCCCATTGAGCGCATCCGACAGGAATAATACAAAAGTGTACTAATAGTATACTACTCGTATTACGAGTTTACAGCTAGAGATTGTGAAGCTGTTAAGATATCCTTTTGATAACCTACTCCTATCATTAATGATGAGTTCACAAATTTGTATATAGTAGAACCTTCAGTTGCTAGAGAAATTTTCATATCTGGTATTCCTAAATATATAATATTTTCACCTAGCAATGATACATTTGTTGGTGGTGATAATATTTCAGCTATCGATTTGCTTGAACGTCTGGCCATATAAAGTATGATAGAACTATCCTGACACATTAATAATACTTTGTATGAGTTACTAATACTAGTAACCGTTCTTTTGTCTGTCTCTATTTATTTGATTCTTAGCAATGTAAGTAGTCAATATATCGTGGGGTGTCATTTCAAGTTCTATTGAAGCATCAATTACGAAATGCCAGATATCGATAAGTTCCTCCTTTGCATGATTCTTATCAAACTCTACTGTCTTTTTCCACCATTTCCAGTTGGTCAGCCTTTGTAATTCTACTGCTTCATGGATTATAGCAGTACATAACGCAGACAGTCTTTCCTCCTTTGATAGGGAAAGGAATTTTTTTGAATATTGTGAACCATTAGATTGCGCATAGTTTGTGAGAGTCTGATGTAACTCATTTTGCTTGCGGAAAAGATATTCTAAAATATCTTGTCTATTATCATTATTCTTGCTATTAGAGTCATCTGACATCATCTTTGGTTCCACTTTAGTAGTAATATGTCGGTAGTAAATTTATCTTTTTAATAATATTTGTTTGTTGGAGATATTCGTTTGTACACAGTAATTTTAAAGTTGTCAAATTAAATGGATAAGCGTTCAAGTGAACACAGTAAAATAGATGAACTAGAAGATCTAGATAGGAAAATTGCTATAGCAACTATTGTTTTACTGTAATTGCTCATACGTAAATGATGCAGATGCATTAGAAGTTGATTCGACAGTTTTTCACTTATCTTTATAGCTAATCTTATTAATCTTGTTTTTAAAAGTATTTACTGACATCTCATATACCAAAAAAGTAGCATATGTTAACTCTCCCAACTATACATTTGAAGATACAGTCTGCTTCCCCGAAAATTAAAACGAGATTCCATCCTCAGATTGTCTGTCAAGTCGGTGCAGCATTTCTATCCCCATACCATAAAGGTGCGAGTAGTCTAATTGTATTCTTACAACACATAGCAAGAAAGCATAAAATAATCGCCAAAATAGGATAATCTTCCTATCTATTGCCGCTAATGCTTATGTAATTTAGCCTGCTTGGTTCAATACTCTAAAACAAGGTAATGGGTCAAAAATATGACAAATAAAAGAAAAATCGTTTTGATTGTCGACGATGAGCCTGACATTACCACAGTCTTAAAGATAGCCTTAGAAGATGCGGGGTTTGAAACTGAATCATTCAACGATCCTGTTTTGGCGTTAGACAATTTTAGGAAAGGATCGTACAGTTTGTTACTTCTAGATATTAACATGCCAAAGATGAATGGTTTTGAATTATATACAAAGATAAAAAAGATAGACGATAAAGTCAGGGTATGTTTTTTTACGGCTCTAACTGAATTAGAAGAATATGAATCATTTAGAAAAGAAGTATTTCCTGAAGAAGGCAAAAGATATTTTATTCAAAAGCCAGTTAAAAATGAAGAAGTGGTAAGGATGGCTAACATGATAACTTTACATCACATTAGAACAATTTCTTGTTGCCCTTATGATTAACCTTGTTGTGACCAGCATTGAAGGCTCGGTTTATGTATAGTTTTGTTGGTTAGTTGTAATGATATTTCTAATTGGTAAACTAAATGAAAATGTTGCACCTTTCCCATCAGGATTGTTATGAGCCCATATCCTACCACTATGAGCTTCTACAATACTTTTTGATATGAACAAACCTAATCCAGTTCCTTGATAAGATTTTGACGCAAATTTATCAAATAACCTTGGCTTTATCTCAGGGTCTATACCTGTACCTGAGTCTTCGATACTGACAACAGCCACACTATCGTCCGATTCGATGTTAACATTTATAATTCCTCTTCTTTCTCCCTTAGCACTTGTTTCGGTAAACTTAACAGCATTGCTCAGTAAATTAGAAACTACTTGAGTTATTCTTGCTTTATCTGCTTCTATAAATATATCACGAGGTTGATATACTAATTTTATATCATCTAGTTGTTCCTTATTTCTAACTATATTTACTGTTATATCATCGATAGTATTTGTTAATACATCTTTCAAATTGAAAAGTTCCTTGTTTAGATTCAGAGAATGGCTTTCTATCTTTGTAACGTCTAGTATATTTTCCGTAAGGCGTTGCAGTCTTTTTGCATTTCTGATGGTAACATCCAGTAATTCCCGTTGTTGAGGTTCTTTTATTCTGTAGTGAAGAGATTCAGTTAAGCTAAGGATAGGCTGTATAGGTGTTCTTAATTCATGCGCCGCTACATTAATGAATTCATTTTTCATGTTATCAGATTCTTTCAGCTTTTCATATTGAACTCGGATTAATTCCTCTCCTTCCCTTAATTTCTTGTTGCTTTCCTCTAATCTTTCATTTATTTCTCTCAATTCTGAGTTATAACGAATGCTTGATATTGCTAATGCTATGATGTTAATAAAATAACCAGCATCTTTTAGAACATGAGCCACATTGTGTGCTGTATCAAATGATGCAGCAGAATAAGACATTATTATTTGAGAAAAGATGTCAACTATTAGATATCCTAATAAACCTTTATAGAATGCATCAGTTCTCTTATAAAGCTGATTTTTATAAAAATAAAATAATGCTATTATAAATAGTATAAGTGACGGTATCTCATATGGTCTGTGTATCGAATAATCATCTACTACACTAGCGGGAAAAACTAAGAAGAGAGAACTTATGGCAACGCTTGCTGCAAGTATTGCAAGTATTGTTAAATAAACCACTACAGTTTTTTGTAGCTTATTTGGTAGTTGATGCTGCCGTCGTAAACCTTCTCCTTGTCCTTTTATTTTCTGTTCTTTGTACATATCTTCTTTTCTTAGTAGTGGTCGAGATAGAGTGGAGAATTTTACAATTGCCATAACCAACATTGCACTTAGAAATATTCTTCCAGCAAACCATGTCTGAGGAATAAAGTACTTCAAGAAAATGGGATTATCAAATGCAACATATGCTACAATTACATGTAGCAAATCAATCAAGGCACTAGTAAGAAATCCTATCCCTATGAATAGGCTGAAATTATCATTTAGAATACGAGCTCTCAGTATATAATAGAATGCCAATACTGCAGCAAGTATTACTGCAATTAACTCAATGTAGAAGTGATGAACCTCAGATGTCACCCAAGTATTGGGATTAATAGATAGGATTGCTATTATTGAAAGAGGAACTGAAGGTACGAGTGTATATTTAATTAGAATTTCATATTTAGAATGCAATAGAGATTTGGATTTATGTAATAGCGATGATGAGTGCGATCTCTTCACATCATTTTCTTCTCCACTGATTGTTGTCATCTTGTTTTTGCGGTTTGTGTTGATTTATCGCTGCTACTGAAGATTTATTCACTACGGGTAAACTAAAAAAGAATGTTGCCCCTCTTGTTCTTTTCTCTAAAGTGGTATCCGCGTTATTTTCGGCCCATATCCTACCATCATGAGCTTCGACAATACTTTTACAAATGAACAAACCCAAACCAGTACCCTTCTCTGACTTTGTAGCAAACTTTGTGAATAATCGTGGTATTATTTCAGGATCTATGCCGTCGCCAGTATCCTTTACACTAACTATAAGATTATCATCTTTATTACTTTGTTCTGCTGATTGTATCTTTACTGATATAGATCCCTCTTCTGTGAATTTAATAGCATTGTTTAATAGATTTAAAAGTACTTGAGCTATCCTTGGCTTGTCAGCGTATACAATATCACTTTGTTTATCATTGTCATGGTTGTAAAATACTAATTTCAGCTTTCCATTGTTAACCTTCTCACTTTGACCAGTGGCATCTTGTATTGTATTTGATATCAATTCTGTAATATGGAATCGTTCCTTTTTCAAGTTTAGAGAATGGCTTTCTATCTTTGTAACGTCTAGTATATTTTCCGTAAGGCGTTGCAGTCTTTTTGCATTTCTTACTATAACATCCAAAAGTTCTCTTTGTTTCGTGTCATTTATTATGGAATGAAGAACCTCTGATAAGCCAATTATTGGTTGAATAGGAGTCCTAAGTTCATGAGCAGCTACATCGATAAACTGATTCTTCATTTGATCTGCTTCTTTAAGCTTTTCATATTGAAGATGTTCATTCCACAACAATTCAAAAAATGATTTAGCAGAATATACCCCAACCTTGCTATTTGAGTGCTCTATGAAGCCTATTGCATCTGAAAACTCTTCAGCGGTAGGCTTCTTGAGCTCAAATCGAATAAATCTTTTGCTATCAGCTATGAATAAACCTGAATGAGAACTACCACCATTGAGAATCTTGATATTAGGAACTTTCTCATAAATTTGCTCGACAATTCGTGAATTCTCCTCTGTTATAGGAGAGATGATCTTTACTAAAGCTCCTTTGTTATTTGAGGCATTAATTAAACTATCTAAAACTCCAAGTCTATCTGCTCTGATCATGGCTTTACTGTTGGCAAAGAGCAATAGAGCTTCTTCCTCTACTGATCTTGCAAGATCAATATAAATATCAGTTGCTTTTTTTTGGTCTGAAATAACTTCTAGATATTCAGACTTTATGCCTTCTTCTATCTCTTTAATCTTATCATTTGCCGGAATTGCTTTATCCCAGAAAGTTTCAAATACAGACCCTTGTTGCTCTACCACTTCTTTGATATTACTGTAAGTAGCCTGTAGTGATTCTTTCTGCAAAGTTATAAAACCCAAACATTCATTTTCATTCGTTACAAAATTTGCTTCGTGTTCCTCCAAGTGCCTAACTTCAGCTGCTTTAGTGAGACTTTTGCAATAATGAATATTTTCCTTTGTGATTTCGAAAATATATTTTTGTCTTACGTCTTTTCTTTTACATACCTCAAGCCTTACCTTGCCTACCACAGAAAATGAGAATATCCTTGTTAGAAATTTAGAATTCCCACAAACACATATTGTATGCTGGGCGTTTGAGAAAATCTGCAATAGCGTATTTATTACTTCGGCACCATGCAATATTGTAGTTTTTTGATTTCTCGTACGCTACCAACAAATAATAAGGATGCGATAAATATAAAGTGTGATATACTGATTATACATTTTCCCTGTATAATGACTGTGCAGAAAGAAAGGCCACATAGAAAAATGCACAATCAAAAGAGCAAGAGAAGCAAGTACAGAGAAGGAACAGACCAAGCGTACCAGATGACTTCTCATTTTTTCTTATAAAAACAATAACCATAGATGATCTGGTCAACAGTAAATGAGATGATTTAGCAAGATGAGTGCTACTTCTGATGTATGAAATATCTGAAAATAAGAAGATTATGCATAGTCGTCATTATAATGCATCAAATTGAATTACTTCAGAAAATAACATACTCTCGTTCTGATTGTGCTATTAATAACGGTGCTTTTGCAGAAAGTCCTAGGATTCTTTGGCTTTGGAAGGACTGTTTACAGCAATAGCAAGAAGCAAAGAAGGAGATGGTATGAAGAATTGAGGGAACGGAATAAGTGATATAGAAACTGAGATGCTTTGATACTAAATTAAACTGACAAGCAGCGGGCCTTTTTCGGCCCCGCCACTTAGGTTAAATTCCTCAACTGATTGAATTTGGGCTAAGTACAAAATAAATCTGTGATATTAACTACTTTTGGAGACTTGTACTAGTAGAGATACAAGATTTTGTATATACTACCACTATAACCGAAACAATTGAAATAAAAGAATCCATGTTAATAGTTACTGAAAGTGTTTATCAAAAACCACTGTGACACCTAGGACAAGCTAGCGAACCATAAGAGAATTACTTACCATATGCAGAATGCACAAACTGGTTTGATTTTTTTGCGATTGTAAACCATCTAGTAACTATTCTAATATGACCCTTATCTACTGTCACCCATTCAGTGTTATATCCTATTAATTGGCAAGAGCATCTTACAGAAAGAGGGCTATAATAGCAGAATCTAGTATATATAATTCATTTTGTATAATATCTATCAACCACGACCGTTTTTATATTGCAAAGTTCAAGCATTGTAATACTTAACTTAGTTACCGCATTATTATCCAATAATGGCTTATACTTTAGAGGTTAAACAATTTATTTTAACAGAATTTATTTAGATATACAATATAATATTATATATATAAAACTGAACGTAGTGTTAGAATAGAGGTCAGAAAAATTAATAAATTTCATATGAGTTCTTTTTCTTAATGAACAAAAGAAAAAAGGCAAACTATGTACTGCTATATGGAATTGCTATCTCAGCCACACTCCTAGCATCATTATTTGTGACTAATGGTTACTTTGGTCAGAAAGCACTAGCGCAAGGCACTGCTATAACTAACGCCACAACTAAAGCAGCAAATCAAACTGGTAATGCAGATGCTAATCCAAGTGCATTGGTAAGTCAAAATGGTCTGAACGCTGTACTCAATGCAGCTCGTAGCACTAATGCGACAAATACAGCAGTTAAAAACATTATTAATGCAACAGGTAGTAATACAACCAATAAAACAGGTAGTATGATGACCGGTACAACTACAGGTAATAATAATAATAATGCAACCAATAATATTGGCTAACTCATCATAGAAATCTTGGCTCCTATCTAGGAGTTATTACTATGTATGTTAATTAGCTATGTCTAATTACTCCTTCTTTAGGCATGTCTGGAGTAGTTACCAAAATCAATAGCAGAATTACTCTTTATTTAGAATAAAACCTACTAGACAGTTTAAATTAAAACAGCTAGGGCAAATTATCTGTTCTAGACAACACAAGTTACTCTTATTCCTCTGATGCAGTATAGCGGTCTGCAATCCTATATCTGACGTACTTATCATCAGGTGAGTATTTTGCAGAATGTGGATCAACTGTGAGTGCATTGCATTTGGAGCACTCATGCTTCAAAGTATATGTGTGACATGCAGAACATTTTCGTATAAGGTGTTTCATGTTCTATGCTTGATGTGTCCTTTTTGATTCCTCACGAATAAAATTAAAAGTTCCATTGTATTTGCTAATAGAAAGACGTACTTTTTCTATTATGTTATTCATCGCTCTTTCAGCTACTTTGAAGTTTTCTGCTGTTACTACAATTCTATATTTAGGGGCTCCAACATATGTGACACTAACATTTACACCACTCTTGCTTGCTTCTACTGATGTCAGTATATTTGTAATTGTATCTACCCCGTCAGATTTTTTCAAAGAGATTTCCATTATTCCTCTAATCTCTACATGCGGAATCTGTATTTTGCTGCTTTCTTCTTCAATAGCCCTTAAGACATCGGTCGGCAATTCAAGATTTTGGATAGATTCAAGTCCTTTCTTTGCGACAGTTTCAAAAACATCATAAACATAATCATATTTCTGAAGGATTTTATCCTCTATCTCATGTAGCTGGGAATCAGTAATTTTCGCTTTCGATTTTACAATCCCCATGAATACAGATGCTTTTTCATTCTTTTTGATCTCTATGAGCTTGGATTTTCTTTCCTCTCCTGATACTTGTTTCAGTGAGAGATCTACCTCAGCTCGAGTTTTGTCAACTCTTATTACTTTCAAAACTGCCTTCTGTTTTGGTTTTACATAACGTTCAATATTGCGAATCCATCCTGTAGCAATTTCAGAAATGTGAAGAAACCCAGTCATATCGTTATATTCATCTAATTTAACATATGCTCCGTGACCCATAACTTCCTTGATAGTCACAATAACAATGTCGCCTTCTTCAGGAAGTTTTCTAATCTCGGTAGTAACCATTTGTAAAGGTACAACCGTACAATCGTCATACTTTAAGGTTGCCCTATAACATGACTATTTGTCTTGTGCATATAGATTATAGATTGGGTCAACCTATTGGATAGACAACTGTTAAAGCAGCTGTAATTTATATGGCAAAATAATGACTCTAATACATACAAGCAGTTGTATGGTTATAAATTCAGATATATTTTATCTTATATTTAGAAAGTATACAGCCACAATAACTGTTATTATATTATTATACTAGTAATTTGATTTTAATTTAGTGAGCCATATCTTGTCTAATAGTCGATTCCTTTTTTCGCTTTAATGCCCAATTTGTAAGGATGTTTAATTTCCTTCATCTCTGTTACTAGATCGGCTATAGCAATGATCTCGGCAGGAGCGTAATTGCCTGTTAGAACTAGCGTAGTTTTTCTAGGCTTTTCCTTCACAATATCAATTACACTCTGAACTGATATTAAATTTAGTCTCATAGCATAGTTTATTTCATCTAATATCATGACATCATACATTTTCGACATAAGTCTTTTCCTAGCTAATGCAAGTGCCTCTTGAGCTGCGTTTTGGTGTTCTTGAACAGAGTGATCATCATCAATAATTCCGACAAATCCCTTACCCGCAACAATCATTTCGAATTCCGGTTCTAATCTCTTTGAACTGCTGAGTTCCCCGTAATACCACTCCCCCTTGATAAACTGAATCATTCCAACTCTGTAACCATGACCTATTGATCTCAGAACAATTCCTAATGCAGCAGTAGTTTTGCCTTTACCTTTTCCTGTGTAAACAATAACTAGACCATTATCTAAAGACATATTGATGATACAGCGTACCTATAAGTATATACCTGTACAGTTTATATTTATCATTCCATAAAGATAGCGAGTTGCATTGAGCAGCAGAAGACTACAGATAATTAACAATGAATCAAGCTTTTGATAAAAATGACAGAAAATAGAGAATTTCAGATAACTCGGTTATAAGTCAGACATTTTAGATAAGACTTGACAATAATTCAAAAAATAGGTGGGAGGAAACCTGCTTCAATTAAAGTTGTATCTCCTTTACCTCAACCGTGAAGCCTGTTTTGCATATTCTTAATCACAATATGGCTTTTCCCTTACATGTCACTAAAAAGTGCTGTTGTCAATGACAACGATTTAATCTTTAATAAATGCTATAATCCTTAATTAACATAATTCTTATTGTAATGTTGCAGGATAGTGATATAAGAAATTGGGTAGAAAAACTAGAGAAATAGTAAAGGCAAACATTACTGATGTCATCCAGGATCTAAACAAAGCATATGCAGATGAATGGC
>DATFDI010000155.1:0-11265 GCA_035252175.1 Nitrososphaeraceae archaeon | reverse complement strand
ACAGGGTCTTTGTTCGTAGCTTAGTAGAACGACAATAATAAGAGATAACGTAGCAGTAAGATAATAGACGGTTTATACCTCATAATTGCCAACTAAGCGGTAGTAGCAATTAAGTTGGGATTTACCGCAATTTTCTTTTTGTCCAGCTTTCCAAAAACTACTTATTAACAAAAATGACGTGGTGGTCTTTTACAGTCTTCATTTTCCGTTCTTTAGCGATATCTGTCATGTATGTTCTATGCAGACATACAATGATTAAACCATTGCCTTCATGGCACAGTTTTTAATCTAAAATAAACTATTAGCGACCCAATGTATCCGTGTATCCATTATTCTCCAGAATGTTATTCAACTGTAAAATTCTGTCGAGTCACTCCATGGCTTTTTAGATTGGATAAAGCACCTTACTTTGTTATCTCAGTTTGGGTCCATAGTGTTTCAAAAATGGATATATAAGTCAATACGACTGATTCTCTATTTGAGTATGTAGCTAAAGATAGTATCTTCCAAACATTGCCAGGATCATTGCTTTTGTATTCATTTAGGTCCTCAATTAAGCATACCTTTAAGTCAACAATCAGAACTGATGCTTTAGTTTGAAAACGTTGTTGCTGTAGACTGTCTATAAAATGGATTTCAAATTTTCCTTGTGCAGCTTCAATTTCATCCTTCCCATCACTTAATTTCTCCATCACCGTTTCCTGTTGCTGTTCTTCAATTAATTTTTCTATTTGCCCATGTAAGGTTTTGGATGTGAGAATTCTAACCCTTATTCCATGCAGTACTGCTATTTTGAGTAACTGTAAAATGACTCGTTTGCGTTCTTCAGTTAAGAACTGTCTGGTATTGTTACTATTACCGTTATTATCAGCAGGCAGTAATAACATTTGAATTTCATGTTTGGCTGACTTAACAAGGTCTGCACCAATTTTTTGTATTTCTACTGCATCCCTTAGTGTTTCCGTAAACGGTGGCTTTACTCCCTCCTCAATCTCCATTACTTTGTGTTGAGCTGGAATTGCACTTTTCCATAAATTTTCAAAAAGGTATTCTTGTGCTTGTACAAGAGCCTTTGCACTAGTTAAAATAGCTTGGGATAGCGGATTTGTCTCCTGCGAAACTCCATGAAGGAGAGCTTGTTTTCCATCAGCTATTCCAAAGTTAGTTCTAACTCCATCTAAATGTCTAAGCTCACAAACCTCCATTAACCTTTTACAGTAAGAAACATTATCTGATGTAATCTCTGTAACAATTCTTATCTTAACACCTCTTTCTTTAAGACGAACTAGTCCATTCCATATTGGTTCGTAAATGACATGAATTGCTGGACCAGCATTGTCCATAGATCCTTCCATTCTTTCTTTTACTGATGAGAATGTCTCTAATGTCTTTTCGATAATAATCTCATTACCATACAATACCTCTGTTGTTTCTGAAGAAACTCGAGAAGCAAGGTCATTCAAAGGGAAATCCCTTCTTATATTCGCCTTAATAGGTTATAAACATAAACTGCTAAACGTATGACATTTTTTCAATACTATAGGCGACTCATGATAAATGAGTACTTACGACGATCACACGGAAGTCAGCATTCTCTATGCTGCCTCTTTTTGAATATCTATATGCTCTGTCCTCTTCCCTCGAATCAAAACATAATAAAATAATGATGTAGTAAGGGGTAAATGCGAATTCGCGTAAAGAATTTTTCCCCTTCGTACCAATATTTCTAAAGTGAAGGATAATGCCATTGATCATCGCAAAGTACAGGACGGCCTTGATTTTATCCTAAATCACTTTCAAGAACCGCTGTTCCCACGAAAAATCATGACTAAGAAATTAGGCTTTCAGATTGAGGTATTCAATAAAGAAGAAGCCTTAGAACACTTTAAGAGTTCAAACTACGAGGATTGTAGGATCAATGCTTATCCATCCTTTACGGATTACCATGGTATCAATAGAACACCAATAAGTTTTCTCATCGTTGATTTAGATTTGAAAGATTTTTCGGGAGAATGTCCAGATAAAAAAGGAAAAGCATCATTAGATAGAGTATTAACCAGTACATTGAAAAGTATCAAAGATTCTATCGGGGGAACTCCAACTGTATTATGGACAGGGAATGGTTATCATATATATCAACCTGTTAGCGGATTTATTTTAGAAGAATACGAAACATTCCATGAGTTTACAAAATATGTAGACAAGGATTTAACTAGCATGTTTATCCAGTTCGCAGAGGAATATTTTACAGATTATACCGCTGACCGCTTACATAATCCTACTGTGAAATCATGCTTGGTTAGAATTCCTGGGAGCTTGAATTCAAAGTATTTAACAAAAGGAGAAGATGCAGAGGTAAAGATAATCCAAAAATGGGATGGAATGAGACCATCTATTCACCCTCTCCTCAGGGATTTCAGAAGATGGCTTATCCAAAAGAAGATTGATTCATTCGAAGAGCTAAAAAAGCAAGAGAAATTCCAAATGACTGTTTCTAAAAACCAGGATCATGCAAATACGATTAAATGGATTGAAAAGGGAATATTAGATCAACCACTTTCTGATCACAGGAAATATATCATTTGGAGAATACTTTCACCATATCTGCTCAATGTGAAAAAGCTGCCAAAAGAAGAAGCTTATTCTATAATAAAGGATTGGTTGGATAAATGCGATAAATTAGAAAAGCTGAATTTTAACTCAAAGACAAAGATAAGGGATGGACTCAAGGGTGCAAGCAAAGGATATTTGCCAATAAGTATGGAAAAACTAAAGGAAGAAAACAGACAGTTATACGATCTAGTTTTCAGCAACATAGGAAAATGATATTTGATACCAGGCTTTTGAGACCAGAAATTGCGAATTCGGGGGCAATGTATTGTATTGTATAACTGTAGACTAATGAAGTGTCTCACGCTCAAGACAAAACAAAATGATAAAGCTGACTGCACGATAATTATATTCATCTTGGGACGTTTATTACAAAAAATTATAATAGCTGAGCATCCATTCTTTTAATATGCCAGGTGAAGATTCTCCTGTCTTAGATTGGGATAGAATAGTGCACAAAAATGTAAGATCCAGGGATGGACAAGACGCTGGTAATGTTGACGCGCTTTATGAGGATTCAATCGTGATAATCACAGAGGGAGCAAGAAAGGAATATAACATACCAAAGTCAGAAGTTGATGGGTTCAATGGCGCTGAAGTATTCTTGAAATTAACTATTGCTGAATTAGAGAAGTTTAAAGTACGCTAGTTTATCAACAAATTAATAACTAACCATATCACATAAATTGGTAATAGTTGTTAAATATTATTAAATATAAATAATTAGACACTGCGTCTCTGAGATAACATCGTAGAGGGTTACTGCTAGATTCGCTTATACCCTCTTCGATGCCCCAAGATGGATTAAAAAACCTATCAATCCTCTATTCATATATTGACTCAGACCTTTGTATCTGCAAACACTCCGATCTCGCTCCATTAAAGCCTCGTATCTCACGTACAGACAGATTTCTACATTGATTTATAGAAACACTTTCTTTCTTCTACGCTGGCCATTCTAAACGAAGGAATTGTTCTACCCATCGATTATATTGTGGCTACTGATAAGCTAATAAACTGCGTAAACGTGAAACGATAGAGAGCGGTGCCCAAAGATCTTATCGTTCAATTAGTGTACTCTTCAAGGAAATCCAGTGTTAAAAGATACATTCAAAATATTCATGGTGGCAATGCTAATTTAGTATTGTAGAACCCGTAAATCTACCTCTCAGCAACTCACAAAAGTATTTTCTGGCCTAATTGCCACCACTAAGTACTACGAGTCTATCCAGTCCAGACTCAGCTCCCCATATCTCTCCTGGTCTTCCAAGAATTTGACGTACATTGGCATTCGGGGTCGATAGCGGAAATACTTCAAATTTCTGTCTAGTAGGATCAAACTTGACTAGTGCATTAGCTCCAAAATCACTCAACCACACTATATCATGATTATTTACATATACAGCATAGGGCATGGGGTTGGAACCTGGAAGACGCCATTCCTGCCACTGATTTGTAGAAGGATCATACAAAGCTAAATTTCCTGCGTTCCATTCGCTTATCCATAATCGTCCATGTGAATCAGACCATATACGCCGAGCTCCTTGGTCTTGTGTTGGTGGATCTAATACTGTTACAGTTCCTGTTGTTACATTGATACGGCCGACATAGCTTCCAGCTAATGAAGCATAGTAAACATCACCATTGTTAGGGGCAGTTGTTATGCCATACGGTCCCGGCCCGCGAGGAGCTTTGAATACTTGTATCCTCCCAGTCGAAGGATCGAGGCGACCATAAATGCCGCTCTGGCCAGTAAACCATAGAATACCATTATGATCGAATGTAGCTGTGTTTAGATTAGCATAGCCACTGTCTTGTGGCAATGTAAAAACCTGTACTTTTTCAGTAACAGGATCAACACGTACTATAGCATTCAATCCACCATCTGTAATCCAAGGAGATCCATCTGGACCAATAATGACACCATGAGGCGCCGAGCCTTGACCAAGTGCTATCTCATGTATCTTACCAGTACTCGGATCTAATCGTCCTAGCTTGCCTGACGCCTGAGCTGTATACCAGACAGCCTCTCCATTTATTAAGGGTGCAACGTCATGTGGACCTGAACCTGGTGTAACAGGAAACTCTTTTTGTATTGGGATTATGTTTTGACTGGCCTGCGCATATGCGTTATGTTGTTGATGTGGATCTATTGACATAATGGTTACAGAAGTAGCTATTAGTGTGAATGTTAGTAATGGAATGCCTATCATAAGACATATCATAATCAGTGTTTATGATTATAAATTCATCTGAAAGATGGCACTCTCAATGAAAATGATTAGTCCTCTCCGTGATGAGGTTTGATGGTAATTGATCATCTTGTTTCCTATCAAAATCTACTGGCGACATATCATTGGTAGTTAACGAAATTGTCTATTTAAGAAATTCGGGGACGTCAAAAGGAATATGTATAGTACATTGTCGTTATGGGCTCAAGCAGAAGTAAAGCATTCAGTTAAATGATAAAAAAGAAGTGGTATCTGCGATAGAGTAGTTTTTAGTCACTAACTAACCAGTACCAGTACACCATCTGCATGTAAGACCCATAAACGGAAGAAGACTAATCAGTCCTACTCCTACTGCCATTCCCATAATACAGAGTTTGAATTTTGTTATTTTGAACATTTCAAATTTATTTTAGATTGACAAGTATTACTATTGTACTCAGCATAACTTTTTATAAATTAACAAGGTCTTGTTTGTATCAAAAGCATTAGCGATCATATGAAGCTATTTCCCTTCTCTTATTCGTATAGACAATGGGGTTATTGGCATCTTCCGTAGTCAATGGCTTTCCCCTGTTTAAATGAGCATCGAGGAATTCATTACCAGATTATGGTCTACATTCTCTTCTTATCTATCTCTCAAAAGGCAACCGCTAAAATGACTGTATAAGTATTATTGGCTTTTTATGATACTTATCAATTTTCACTTACAACAGATGTGAAGCTACCTATTATTAATCTATAATGATATCTTACAAATAAAAGATGGGTTAGTTAAGCTCAGGTTGATGTCAATCTGGCTAGTAAGTAGGACCGCTGCTAGCACCAGTTGGGGAACTACCACTTGTTGCTGCGCCACTGCCAGTTGAGTTGCTACTGCTCTGGTTAGTACTACCGGCAGCTCCAGTGGTCTGATTACCTTGTGCCATAGCTTGTTGTTGTACATAGCTAATAGCGAACATAGATGCAACAAGTATTGATGCAATGATTGCTGCATATAGTGCTGTTGTATGTTTGTTGAACATCGGACAACAGACTATGTTTATCGGTTTATAATTTTTTAGATCTGCATGACTATTATTGATATAGTTCCAGCGCCAATGTTATTGTCAGCAATAATCTTCTCCCGTGGTTCCCCGGCTAGCTTTTGCTGGATTACTCTTTTTTTGACGATCTCATCCATCGGGGCAGGCATTATACATATAGAATTATACTATAACAAAGCTATAAAGTAAGCGCCAGGTATGTCAAATACGCGCCAAATGGAATTTGTAACGGAATGGAATTGTACAAGCGTAATATATACAGTATTCAAGAGTTAATTGGCTTGATGAAAGATATTCTAAAACAGAAAGTCTATTTTTGTAGATGTATAGATATCAAATGTCAATTCTACAGCGAACAACATCTGATGCGTCTACTATTTTGTTATTGTATTTTCCACCATATTCATCATTTAGAATTTTGAACTTACCTCTTCCTTTATGTATGATTTTTGCCTCAAATCTGGCTTCATCAATAACTATATAGCACCAGCAAGAATAGCATTCTTGCTCTTCTTTATTTATCCTCAGATTATGTCCTCGTAATACATTGGCAATTGTTTTGAAACAAGAAAGAGATCTATTATTGCTAGTATATGAATTAGTTCTATGAATTGTAACTAGTTTTGCATGTGGATCTATAGTTTTCTTGATCTTGCCTCTAATGGACATGTCCTATGAGGTATGAAGCGAAATGTACAATAAAAGATTCTATACACAAATGTTATGATTTATAGACGATAGGTTCTTTTCTTAAATGTATTAGGATTGCTTATAAAAAGTAAAATACCGTTCTGATTAATAACAAGCGATTTTTACTTGGACTAATTAACAGTCTTTACATATTATACAAATGAAATGATTGAAAACCTTTTGTATATGATTGCTGGATTCGCTGTTACCTATCTATCGCTTGAAGTAGCATGGCATTTTACTGCATGTAAAATTAAAGAGAGCAGTGGGATAAAACCTTGTATTTTCAAGGAAGTAAAGACAATATTGATCGCACCTCAAACACGCGGAGGTAGGTTATACTAGGATGTCAGAAGAAATACAAGAATTAAGAAATGTCTCCCATCCTCATCTGATGACTATATGTCATCCTTGTCAATACCTCCTGTATGGATGATTATATACTAACAAGATTCAGAATTATGTTCATATTTTTCGTACACAATATTTTATATCATATTAGTCTCACGTTAATAATGACTAAGAAATGAATAATACGAAAGGAATAGCACTTGTATCTATAATCGCAATTACAGTATTTATGATCACAGCAGCAGCAGCTGTGCCTGGACAGGATGCAATGGCAGGTGGTAAGAAGAAACACAATCTTAAACATTCAGGTATACACGTAGGTGACACATCCACAAATGCAATACAAGCAGCTGACAATAGTCAAACGGTTGCAAATGGTGCAGGTTCAACAGGTAATACAGCTATTAACTCTCCAGCAAACGCTCAATCACAGACAGTTAACTCTGGAAGTACAGGTGTAGGCGGCGGAGGTACATGTAACGTAGGAGTAGGAAATACAGAGACAAATGCAATACAAGCAGCTGACAATAGTCAAACGGTTGCAAATGGTGCAGGTTCAACAGGTAATACAGCTATTAACTCTCCAGCAAACGCTCAATCACAGACAGTTAATTCTGGAAGTACAGGCATATGTTAATACTGTAAAGAACATTATTTTTATTTCCCTATTTTGACTATAGTGGTATTCAGCTACATAATTTAACGCATATTTATTCTATTGACTTAGAAAGCTGTATTCTACAAGGATGATGACGCCGAGCCAAGTTAAAGAAACTTATGGGCTAAATATCCAGCCTCGATCCAATGACGGAGGAAGTATTCTTTTCTTGGTTTAGAAGACAACGATCACATTAACTCTTATTACTTGCTTACCGCGGCTGCCATACTCATCTTGTCATTTGTTAGTGTAGCCTCATAGCATTAGGCCATGCTACTGGGGTTCCCAACAAGGGGGAAACACTAAGGTTATCTCTAGTTTTCAAGCAATAAGGGCTTATCCAATATGAAATATTGATCTCACAATAGAATAACATTATCTAAAGATGGCATTTCGACAATGTGTATATCCACATTTTGGAATAATATAACCAAGGCATACTCACTCATTCCATAGGTAACAAAAATCCTTGTGTTTAGTGGCCATACGATAATAATACCTACAAAGAGATGCCGTCTAAGATCGTCTTTTTTTCTTGTAATGACATGAACAAGAACACGATTCCATAATCTTCTTTCTGGAAGTGTCGTCGTATTTGTAGAATTTGCCACTACATAAATCATGATGGTTATCGTCACAAACAGCAGACTTCATTGTTGTTAATTTATGAATAAGGCAATCAGTTTTTCATTGCACAATAAATACATACAATAAGGAGTATATGGAGATAAATTGAGATTTTTAATTCGAGCTAAGATTCCTATAGAAGCTGGAAACAAAATGGTGCAGGATCCGGACTTTTTAAAGAAACTTGAGGATTATATGAATAAAGTTAAACCTGAAGCAGCATACTTTCTGCCTTTCAATGGCTATAGAACTGCGGCTTTCATAGTTAATATAGAAAATAATAGCCAAGTACCTGCACTAGTCGAACCTCTATTTCAGTGGATGGGTGCTAATGTTGATGCCATTCCTGTTATGAACTACGATGATCTGAAAAAAGGGCTATCCAATAGATAGTCTGCCTGCTTTTCACTTCATCTTACTCAGACCACGAGTTCGATGTAAAACCGGAGTCTAGTTAAATTCACTGTGCGGTTTATTCCATATCACAGTTATATTGACCAGTAGCAGTATTGTTAATAATGATAACAACTTTATAGAAATTGTTAATGATAAAGAAGATAATTAAAATAAAAAGTAGAGTGTATATCTATGATCGATTACACTAACCAGCACCAGTACACCATCTGCATGTAAGACCCATAAACGGAAGAAGACTAATGAGTCCGACTCCTACGACCATTCCAATTATACAGATTTTGAATTTTGTTATTCTAAACATTTGCACTTAATTTGTTTTGACAAGTATTACTATTATTCTCAGCATATTGTTTTAGAAATTAACAATCCATTGAAGACATAAAAACCCTTTATGCTGATTTTACAGATTCAACTGGTTGATTGATATGTTATGTTTTTCAGTTGCCGCTTATGAGCGATATATGTTTTTCAAACACTACACTACAAAACAAAATGTACAATAAAAGATCCTATAAGCAAATGTTATGATTTATAGGCAATAAGGGTTTTTCCTTACACGTAAAAAGTAAAATATCGTTCTGACTAATAACAAGCAATTTTTACTGAGATTAATTAACAGCCTTTGCATATCATACAAATAGAATGATTGAAAATCTTCTGTATGTGATTATTGGATTCGCTATTACGTATCTATCGCTAGAAGTAGCGTGGCATTTCACCGCATGCAAAATTAAAGACAAGGAAGTAAGTACTCTCTTAGTCGCATCCCAAACACGTGGAGGTAGAGTGTACTAATAATGTCTCAAATACAAGAATTAAGAAATGTCTTCCATGGGCCGGAAGCACATATCTTCCACAAACTTATACATTCTGCACCAGGATAGCTGCTGTTCAAGATAACTACATTTTATAGCTTGTGTATGTTCATCAAGTAGTCTTTATGTATACACTTCTGCTATTTGTATCATATCCAAGATCAGACATAGTCAATACTTTGAATCCATTGTCATGCAGATATCTCATCTCCGCATCAAACAGATTCATAGTAGTATCAATAGGTCTGTTGCTATCGCTTAAATCAGGATAATTAACAAGGATATGATATACAATTATAGGAATTGTTCTTACTATTCCATCATTGTTATAGTTAGTTTGGTTATTGACCGCCGTGACAAATTTGTGAAACATCTGAGCATTGTCGTACTCATGTCGAACAATATTGGTACAAGTTCCAGTATCAGTGTTAGTATTATCAGGAGAACATGTCTTCTCAACATGCTTATGAGCCCAGCTATTAATTGAATATCTATTTGAAGGTGTTAATGTGCCATCACTAAATTGTGTGCTGCAATCTGTCTGGCCATCATTATTCCCATCACAATGTAAAAAAGTTAATGCAGACCTGGTGTCAGTTCTGGCTAAATCATAGTATTTAGCAACTGTATTTACAACCTTTGGATTATCAGATCCTTCGCCATTAGGATATGCAAAAATTGTGGGATTAAAGCCATGATTTTCTAAGCATTGTTTTGATTGGCCTATTTCATAATTCAGATCTGTCTGTGACGATAAATCATTTAAATTTGGATGCGTCATGGTGTGTGCCTCAATATCCATACCATCATTTTGCAGCGCTGTTATCTGATCCCAGGTAATCGAAGTATCTTTATCATGATATCCTGCTTCTATCCAACCACACACTTCAAAGAACGTTGCTTTAAATCCGTACTTGTCTAGGATGGGTTTGGCATATGTATAGTCGCTTTCATGTGAATCATCAAAATTAATGATCACGAATTTGCCATTTGAAGGTGTTTCAACCGGTAATGGCAGTGATTCGGATCCTTGTTGTGCCACACTCCGCTGCAATCTGTTACCAGCAATCCCATTCTCTTTATCAGAAGATTTCTTTTTGGCATAAGCATCTATACCAATAGTGATATTGGCAATAAGAACACCTGCAAATAATAGGGTAAATACTATTGTTAAAATAAAGGAGCTCTCTGCATTAATACTAGCATCACCAATCTTCTTCGTGCATAATCGATAGTTATTTTATATATATGTTATATCGGATTCAGATTATTATTATCCAATTTAAGCCGAAATTCACCATTTTTGTAACTAACATAGGTTATGATTCATTGGCTTTACCGAATCACTATTTCTGGAGCTTTACGTTACTTTGAATTCTACGGAATGAAATCATATATTTAAGAAATTCGGGGGAGCAAGACTAATAGCTATTATTATTGGTATTGTAGGTTCTGCGTTAGGCGTAACAACGAATAGGAGGTGCATATGCTATGTCTAGTTTTACCAGAGGACCAGCAGGTCCAGGAGGTGGAGGTAGTAACAATGGCCCTCAACCTCATATTGATCCTGTATTTCTAGGAGGAGATCTGCTTAGCGTTTGGGTTTTTATCGTTTACCATAAGCGTAATAGCAGGCCTGTATCCTGCATGGAACTTCACGACTATCTCCTATACAGGCGTTGTCGCCTAATATGGGCGTTAATTGTAGTTATTTACTTTGCAATGTAACTTAGTTATGTTGTTAGCATAATTGTGTTACATAAGTGATTATAATCGCAATATTGACATATTCTATATGGGATCAGAGATTATTAATGTTATAA
>DATFDI010000154.1:0-135820 GCA_035252175.1 Nitrososphaeraceae archaeon | reverse complement strand
TTGGGTGCAGAAACACCTGCAAAGAATCCATATGTAGCTGAAATGTACAAGCTAGCTTTAGAAGGTAAACTGTATAGCAGGTCTATTCCATAATCACCTAGCATAGACAACAACTTCCTTTTTATTTTTCTAGAAAAACAGACAAGCAGAAATAAGAATTAACTGACAATATATTCGGTATTTACCAAATTTATTCAGTGGTCGCGTCAATTATTAACCGTCAATGCTTTTCTATAGCATAACTCGTCTGCATTAAAATAATGGGATAAACACGTTTGCCTGCGAAAGCAATTTGCGAAGTAAATGCTCTTAATCAATGGTTCTGTACACATACGAATCAATTATGCTGAGCAGAACGCAACTTATCTTGTTTTTATTAATCCTACTGGTTATCTTTGAACATATGCTTTTCTTTTATAATTAGTGGCATAATTTTTTCCATTATTAGATCGTCAAAGTTTCGAAGTTCAATGTCAAGTGATATCAGCAAATAGTAGTCATCATTAACGGGAATTGTTGCTCTATTCAACTTCTGATATCTTGCCACTGCATATACCAACTTGCCTACCTTCGGTTCGAACTTGGTTCTCGTCTTCTGTCTTGTAACAGTCGCTGAAGCATATTCTTCGTTTTCTTCTTCGCTAAGCAGGGGATGAAGATCCTGTCTCTGCTCAACATTTACGAGTACCCCGAATTTATTGGCAACACCTACCCATCGAATAGATTTATGAAGGTTTAGAATCTGTTTGCTAAAGGCATAAACAAATTCATAGTCTATCATATACAAGCAATGAAATCGATGCTTTAAAAGCGTATACTTTTGGACTAGCCATCTTTTACAACTTCGGTCTTTGGGGGCGGAGACACTTGTATGTTGCTATAATGAATTTAATTTCCGTAGATATAGAAAAATTATAAGGGCGGCCTCGCAAATGTGTTATTTCGGTCGATATGATATTGTACCGCTAATGACGGATCTTTTTGTCTGCCGGTCAGTATTCCCACTACCACGTCGTCCTTCTTAATGGTTTCTTCCTGCCTCAGCTTGCGCACAGCCGCCGGCACTGCTCCAGAAGCCATTTCACAATCAAATCCGTTTAAGCCAACGACTGCCATTCCATCCATCATGTCTTTGTCGTCAACCTCAACGACAATTCCATTACTGAAATCAATGGCGCGAAGAGCCTTGGCTATATTGGCTGGTTTTCCTATCTGGATTGCTGTAGCATTTGTCCTAGGACGAATCCCTTTTTTATCATTGAATTCATAGTAACGTTTAACCATCTCCAGATCAGGCGTACCTCCATTCCATGTTAGAGGAGTGTTTTCAAAGCGGCCGTTGACTAGATTATAAAATGTGTTGGCACCGACAGAGTTGACTATAATAATTCGTGGGATTCTTTTTATCCATCCCCATTCATAAAGCTCGATTAACGCCTTACCACAGCTTGAACTATTCCCTAGTGCTCCCCCAGGATATGCAATCCAATCTGGCGGCTCCCAGTTTAAATGTTCCATCACCCGATAGACAATAGCTTTTTGTCCCTCCAACCGAAACGGATTGACTGAGTTAACTGTATATGCGCCAGTTTCATCAGCCTTTTGTAAAGATAGCGAAAGTGCATCGTCGAAGTTTCCGTCGACTTGTATCACCTGGGCGCCGAACTGGAATGCTTGCCCGAGTTTTCCAGGCGCAATTTCGCCTCTAGGGATATAAACCTCGCAAGTCATATTTTCATTAGCAGCGTACATCGATGCAGAGGCAGAGGTATTGCCAGTAGAAGCACAGATTAACCTTTTCACCTTAAGCATTTTTGCATGCGTAACAGAGGTAGACATACCGTTATCCTTAAACGATCCACTGGGGTTATAGCCTTCGGGTTGCAAAAGAAAACAACCATGGTCCATATCCGCATAGTCGGCTACTTTACTCATCCGGTAGGGCTTGGACAGCCTGCCCTCTGCTCCATCTAAAGAAACAAGCACTCTCGCACAATCCGAAAAATCCTCAGTATCGATTCCGGAAAAATTTATTAGGTCTCTAAATCTCCAAACTCCGCTTTCATTATATATATTTCCCCCATGATTTCTTCGTTTATAAAACACATCGATCAGGCTTTTTGGCCTAGTCTCTTTGTATATGATGTCTAAAAGCGAGCCACAAGAACATCGATAGCTGTCGTTATCTATGGCATACGTTAACCCGCAAGAAGTGCTAATGCATTTTTTAATCGCGTCAGTTTTCATTAAGCAGTAATCCTTTGTTTCGCTTCATAAACCACGCACGTTTACTAATATTACTTTTTATGATCGCTGGCGGTCTTTTCATACATCCTCAGGACTTGTTGAACAACTCCGTCCATGTCATCCTCTTTCACTTCAGGACTGACCGCATGTTTCAGAAGGTTGTTAACAGTTGAAGATATTTCAGTGCTGACCTCGCCAAAACTATCCATGTCGCTGTAGCTTTCTTGGTAAAGCCTTCTTAATTTCATGGCATATAATTGAGTTTGTTCATTCATGCTTACGTTGTAATTATGATTATTCACTTTAATTTTTTCTTTTATCATTCAAGTGTTTAGCAAGAGAGGGTATTTAAAAAACTTGCCTGAGAAAAGATTAAGTTTGATCAGATCCAACAAACTTAACAAGATAGAGACCCCTCCTGCTAAGCCTTCGGTCCTATTGACATATAAGTGCCGAAGTCTCATCAAAATGCATACAAGTTATAGGAAATGACGCGGTGAAATGTCTGCAGGTGTTACAAACTGCGAAGAACTGAAAAAACTATTAAAGAGCAGCCTTCGGCGGAATTATGCAGATGCACTGCTCCTTTCAGGCGGTCTGGATAGCAGTATCCTCGCTTGCATGGGAAAGCCAAAGGTCTCTTTTACTATTAGCGTAGGAGATAACGCTCCTGACTTAGAGTATGCTACCAGGGTAGCGGCAAGGCACATGATAGAGCACGTAGTAGTAAAACTAAGTTATGAAGAATTGCTGCAAACCATCGAAGAACTCATTAAGATTCTAAAGACGTTTAGCCCACTAGAAATTCGAAATTCCAGCGTAGTTTTAGCAGGCATCAAGGCCGCGACTGACCAAGGATATAAGTACCTCATGACAGGAGACGGAGGAGATGAGCTATTTGCAGGATACAATTACCTTAGTCGCTTTTATTCTGATATAGGCGCGCTAGATAAACAGTTGCATAAACTTTGGGAGTCTATGCATTTTAGCTCTATATACTTAGGTAGGGTGAAAGGCGTGGGTATCAGAACGCCACTTCTCGATTCAGAATTTATTAAATATGCTAAAGCCGTTCGGACTGCTGATAAGATAGGAGTATACAAGGGTTTGACATGGGGCAAATTTATTTTAAGGAAATGTTACGAGCCAGATCTGGGTGAGGATATAGTCTGGAGGCCAAAGCTGGCACAAGAACAGGGGGCGGGTACCAATGTAATTACATCTATCGTTTCTGAAAAATTGGATAGTTATACTTTTGCTTTAGGACACGAAAAGGCATTAGCAGAGTCTACAAAGCTTCGTGACAAAGAACATCTGTATTATTACTCGCTATACAGAAAGTATTTTCCTGCTCCCGGAGATGAGGCTTGTAATGATCACCTCCATTGTCCCGAATGCAGAGCCTGTTTTACCACTGTAGGTCAATATTGCAATACTTGTGGATCATTTCCGGTCACAGCTGAGATATAGCTTTTGAAACAATTGGAAAAATCATGAATTAAATCATAATACTATTACACAACTGGGCACAGACGTTTTTGCGCTTGTAAAGCCAATCAATCGACTGTGTGTTGTGCAGGGCTTTTGCAAGGAGCAGGCCGCTTATCTATTAAAATTTGACGATTTCTTTTTGACTTCCTTTTTTATTCTCGATATGGTCGGATAACTATATCCTTTTTCCTTGTATGATGTGATCATAGATTTCCAATTATCCAATCTCCATTTTGCCTGTCTTGGACTGAGTAAAAAGGTCTCTTTTTTTATGATACTTTTCCTGCCAGGGGCCAAAAATCCACCAGAGATAGCCCTGTTCCGTTTGTATGCAAAACGTAAACCAAAGAGGATCATATCGACAGACAGAAAATCTAGGTATTTTCTCATCTCTGCGTATTGTTCACCTGTTAATCGCAAAGTAAAGGTCAGCTCTTTCATTAGCTTATCTGTCTTAATATTCATAAGGTTTTAAAGATTTTCTTTCTAAACTCGAGTTTAGAAAGTTTTATATGGTATGGCCGTTTCAGAATATTATCTGAACTATGCATACAAAAACAAAAATGTAGGATTTACTGAAAAATTCGTCATTTCTGGATTGGTGAACGTCTAACTAAATATACCAAGAATAACACGACTGACTGCTTGGTGGCGGCATGAATATCTAGTTCTGATTCTTCAAACGATATCTAGCTTTCTGCCTACTGATTCGAGTAAGTCTAAAGCGAATTTTAATTGATGCCGTGTATGTCGCGCCGTAATTGAGACTCGTAGCCGTGCTGACCCCTTCTGGACAGTAGGGTATCTAATCGCTTGTAAGAGGACGCCATCTTCGAGTAAATGGTTAGAAAATTCCGATGTCAATTTTTCGGATCCTATAATGATTGGAATGATTTGGCTGTCAGGTTTTTTATGAATAAGGCCAATCTTTCTCAGTCTTTTTCCGAAGAACAAGATATTTTCAAATAATTTTTTTTGCAGATCTCCTTTCTGAGCTAGTCTTATAGATGCCAGGGCAGCCAAACACAGATGCTGTGGTAGAGCAGATGTGTAAATAAATTGACGAGATTTGTTGATCAAAATTTCCCTCGTCAACTCATCCGCAGCAACATATCCGCCAAAACCACCTAAGGCTTTGCTTAGGCTACTGGTATGGATATCGATGTCTTTGTTCACGCTTAGGTACGCGGGAATTCCAGAAAACAAATTCGACGATTCACAACCAAATATAAAATCTCCGTGGGCATCGTCTACTATGATTATTGAGTCATATTGTTTGGCAAGACTACAGATTTGCCTTAGTCTTGCTATATCCCCATCCATGCTAAATATTCCTTCGATAACTACAATCTTTCTATTGATGGATTTTGATTCTTCTAATAATTGCTGTAAATGTTGTGGATCGTTGTGATGAAAAACTTTTATTTTAGCACGGCTGAGCCTACAACCATCTATTATGCTAGCGTGATTGAGTTGGTCACTAAGAATTAGTGTTTCTGAATCTGCTATAGTAGAAAGTACCCCTAGATTTGCCATATAACCAGTAGGATAGACTAACGAAGCATCAGCGCACCTGTGTTGTGCTAGCTTCTCTTCGAGATCAGCCATCTCTGAAAAATTTCCGGCGATTAATCGTGAGCTACACTGTGATATGTGATTAAGGGATAGAAACGCATCTCTCAGAACCTTATTGGTTTGAGAAAGGCCAAGATAATCGTTCGAACACAAATGTACATTTATCCGTTTCCCGTCCACCATCATGGTCCCTGTGTCGAAGTTGACTGAGATTTTTCTCAGGCTTCTATATAGATTGTCGCGCTTCAGTCTTTCAAGTTCAATACCTAAAAAATTCTTGGTTATTCCTTTATTGTTATCTTGATTTCCTGAGCCCAATTTCCTCTATCATCGCAATGTCGCTCGTTGAGCGATTTCCGCCCGTTGTCAAATACCCACCGGTAATTATCCCATTAGCACCAGCCTTAAGAGCTATTCTATCTTTGTCCTTGAGATGGACCTCTCTTCCACCGGCAATCTTCAAAATTGTCTTTGGCATTATAAACCTCCAAACTGCTATAGTCTTTATTGCATCCATTGGATCGAGTGGATTTAAACCTTCTAGAGGCGTACCCTTTCTAGTTATCAATATGTTTATGGGCACTTCATTTGGACGAAGAGATTTAATAGAAAACGCCAGCTCCAACCTTTGTCGGGGGCTCTCTCCCATACCGATAATACCTCCGCAACACAGTTCTAGCCCTTCATCCACCACAATTTTGGCGGTTCTTACTCTATCATGAAAGTCATGTGTTTTGCAGATTTGCGAAAAGTAACTCTCGGCTGCTTCCAGGTTATGATTATAGCGTTTAACACCAGCGGACTTTAATCTTCTTGCCATCTCAGGAGTCAAGAACCCTAGTGATACGTTAACATCAATCTTTAGCTCTTTTTTGATGTCAACAATTGTTTTGCAGATTTGCTCAAAATCTTCCTTGGGTGGAGAGCGATATGCACAGACTAGACAAAAGCTATTTGCTCCTGATTGCTTAGCCTTTCGAGCCTGATTTAAGATGTCCTGTGGAGGTAAAAGCTCATATTTCTTTATACCCGTATGGTAACGCGATGATTGAGCGCAAAAGGAACAGTCTTCCGGACACGCACCAGATTTAGCGTTAATGAGAGTTTCAACATCCACTTGATCACCATTAAATTTCCTCGTGATCATATTTGAGCAACTGAAGAGACCATCTATATCATTTGTATTAAGCAGTCTTTGCGCTTCCTCTATGCTAACATCCTTACCAGTCAAAACTCTGGTGGTTACCTCTTTAATGAATCCGTCCTCGTGATCAACATCTATGATCGTCATTAGATGAACATGTTAGAATTACGTAGTCTATAATTAAGTTTTGGTATCATATGAATCAAATCCACTTCACAAAGAACAGAAACAGTACGTCAGATATCTTAGCGCAGGTAGATCTTATCTGAACATAATTCATCCGTAGCGTCAATCAGCATTATAGTATAAGAAACGATTACGCGATATTCAGAACTGTATTATCGTATCCGACTATTGATCTAGCCAGCATCAACACATCAATTTGTTAACTATAACAATTAGGCGTTTTATTTACATCATTCCGACGCTTATCTTTCTAAACTCGAGTTTAGAAAGATATTATAGTGAATGTACCGAATGTCTTATTCACCTCGGCTGGAGCAAAGTTCCGAATTGCTTACCTCACAGGATTTGTCTGCAAACGAATCTCAATCGAAAATGACATATGAACAAAAATTGGCAAAATGACTCTATGGATTACTGATAAATCCTCCTTTAAATTAAACGAGTCATAATGCCTTCATCGGCTGGCTAGCTGGAGATGAGTCCTTCAAAACTAGGATGCTCTTTTATGCTACCATTTAGCAACAGAAAATGAACTCCGATGGTATTCTTTATTTTTCAGCACTTATACTGACAATTGGCCATAAATTCTCTTAGAATAAGGATTTTAGTACGGCATGAGAACTTTGGAGTCTTGATTTAACTAACGTATGGATAATAAACCGTGAATCCCGAGGGTACAAATACACCGAGCCACTGCTACTAATAAGCATTGTCCGACTTCGTTACCGCTATCATATTAAAAATCATCTTTCTTTGTAGAATGTAGATGAACTTTGAATTTATCGTTGACTGCCTTTATTATTATTTTTTTCAGCCACAAGTATTAGTCTGTCACGACGAAGTGAAACGTTTCAGAGATACAGGGAAAGAGTGTCACTAGTATCACACACACGGTGCCAACCAAAGATCCAAATAATTCTTAAATTCTTCAGCCGGCAACGGTCGTGTGTAGAACGTCTATGTATAAGAATGAACCATGTACTAATGATAAAAAATTGATCGGGCTGCATAGATAAGAATTTGATTATAAAGAAATACGCTAGATTATATATCAAGATCTAGCCAAAAGATACTGTATAACCCCCACTTTTATCGTAGAAAAAACCAAATATCCGTATGCAAGGCTGGCCGATAATTAGCATAAAATGACAAACTCCGGCGAATACGCATTCTGAAGCTTCAGAAAACACCAAAAGCACAATCAAGCACAGTTTATGTCATATAAACGAACTTCGTCATATCCTAGGTTATTAGAGACTGTATAAAAAACGACCGGTTTGTATACAGTACGAAAATATGTACCATTATTTTACCCTTGTATTCAGTTAGTATGTGATTGAATGCTCTAAAAAATATATGACCGTTTTTCGAACGTCTTGTTAATGTTGTTTGACAAAATAGCAGATAAATTTCCTGTCGTCACCGGATAACGTGAAGTATGCGTTTGCCTACCTAAGAGTAAGTACTGAGGAACAGACAGTACTTAACCAAAAGTTGGCTATGCAAAAATGGGCAACAGAACACGATTACCATATACTAGATTATTTTGAAGATTCCGCCACCAGCGGAAAGATCCCTGCTGTCAAGAGAAAAGCATTTCTTACGATGCTAGAAATGATATCGACTGAGCCAATTGACGCTGTACTTATCTATGAATTATCAAGAGTCGGTCGAACATTTTGGGATACACTAGATGCAATCAAAGCCATAGAACAGTATGCTCCTTTAATCTCTTGCTCTGCTAGAGAGTCCTTTTTACAGATGACAGAACCTAGTGTACGCAAATTAATGATCGGAATTCTTACATGGGTCGCGGAAAGAGAGAGAGAAATGCTTGTACAGAGAACAAAGGATGGAGTATCGAGAGCTAGATCTATGGGAAAAGTACTTGGAAGACCGAAAAAGAGCTTGGACAAAGATAACCTGATAAGATTGCTTGCCCAGAACGAGCCACGAGCAAAAATTGCAAAAACACTGGGAGTTTCGAAAGCAACCCTGTATAAAGGACTCCGAGAACTCTCTTAGTCTTAGGAAACCAAATGAGTTGCACAGAAGAGATAGCTACATTAATTGTCTAAAAATGATAATCCTAAACATTTAATTTGTGCTTAATTTTGTTCTATATTGCGCCGCTGTAGCTCAGCATGGTAGAGCAAGTTCAGGAGCATACAAATTGTGGCCTTGGAGCTCAGCTGGCTGTTAACCAGTGGGTCATCAGTTCGAGTCTGATCAGCGGCGCTAATATATATATATATATTTATTTTGCTGCTAGAGAAGCGCAAGAATAACTAAAATTTCTAAACGACTATTATATCTAGCGCGATAGCGTCAGCAAGAAGATCAAGGTGTCGATTAGCAACTATGAATCCGTTTTTGATCTCTGACGGAGATATCCACCTATTGGAGGAAGAAAACAATCGTTCCTTTCTCATCCGTTTTTCGAGATCATCGACGTCTAATTCCATTTCTTCTAATTCTTCGGTATCATTGTGTTTTATAGTTAACAATACCCGCTTCACCAAAACTCGTTGACCGAATCTCTGAGAGTAGTCCCTGGCGTTCTCATCTATATCAATAAGCTTCATCTTTATTTGAATTCTGTTAAGGGCATCTCTGCTGGTTAATAGCCTGTCATCAATAAACCTGTCGTAACTCATTTCTGTTTATACAGATCTCACTATAACTTCTCACTATATATATTAAGCAAGCCATGGATGGTTATATTATTTTTCAAATTTTGAGTTGTCAAAATTGTCACTCGTGCTTGTTAATCGCCGCTATGTTATTCACATGCTTTAAATTCATAAAAAATCTTACCATCGGTATCGATTCCACACTGTGTCATTCTTACTTTCATTCCGCTTCTAAATTCCTGCGATGCTGCAGTTAAACGACCGACCAGTCTCATCCCACGAATTTCTACCAGTCCAAACGTAACGGGATTATTTCCAATATGTGATTTTGTAAACTCCACTAGAGTCCCTTTCCTTAAGATACTTTTAAGCTCCGCTTTACCTAGACATGAGGAACAATATTGAGAAGGTGGCCATACATACCTTCTGCACGAATTGCAAACTGGAACTTTAAACTGTCCTCTTTTTATGTATTCATAAAACCCATCCAAGCCTGATCAAGTACCTAGAATCATTACAGTAGAAGAAGTTCCTGCCGCTGCAAGGTTATGGACGAGTGCTGTTTTACATCCTTTTACCTGTCTTTGGCCCGCTTTTCCTGATAGCTGGGCTGCGATTTCGGCCAGCTGTGCCACGCCGGTTGTACCTATAGGGTGTCCACAGCCTAGGATTCCGCCACGAGGGTTGATCGCGACCGATTGATCTCGATCAAAAAACACACCACCCATTCCTTCACCAATAAATCCAAGGTCTTCGAGTGCAAGAATCTGCAGGATAGTAAAAGAGTCATGCAATTCCGCAATATCGACATAACGAGGAGAAGTGTTGGACATTGTATACGCTTGCCTCGCTGCAATCCTTGAAGCGGATATGCTTGTAAGATCTGATGAAGCCTGATTGAAGCTAGCTCCTTCGATTTGCTGCCCTATTCCTTTTATCCATACAGGAGTTTCGATTTTAGCCTTCTTTGCCTTGTCTTCTGACAACAACAGAACCGCCGACGATCCATCGCAGGCACAGGAGCAATCAAGTAACTTAATTGGATCTGCTATTCTTCTTGACTGCATGACATCATTCAACGTTATTAGTTTGCTATCTGTGCTCCCAAAAAGAGCTTCAGGGTTCTTGAGTGCGTTCGAACGATTTCTAACTGTAATAGATCCCATCTGCTCTTCAGTGGTTCCGTACTTTCGCATATGGGCTTTTGCGAATAAAGCAGCCCAGAATACCGGTAACGTAAATGAGCCACGAGACACATCCCAGCTAAGGACGCTTCCAGGACTACTGGCTTTCTCCGCCCCAACTACCAATACGGAATCACAGAGGCCAGAGGAGATATACGCATAGGCTGATACAATAGCATTCGTTCCTGAATTGCACAAGCTTTCTATTCTGTGAGAAATCTTCGGAGAGATACCCAGCGTTTCACAAATGATATTTGATCCGTACTGTTCAGCGGAGCAGCTAGAAAATAAGACTCCGTCTATTTCGTTTTTCGAAATATTCGAATTCCTTATAACCTTTATGCATGGCTGACACGCTAAATCAAAAATTGATAGATTGGAGCTTTTGCTGAATTTACTTGTGGCATACGAGCAAACTGCTACGTTTAGCACTTAGAATGTAGTGAGCATTTCCCTAAATGAACTTTCTGCACCGCAGACAGGATTAACTTGGAGTATAGGAAGTGTTATGCCGGTTGATATAAACTTCGAAAGTGATTTAACGCACTCGTCCGCTGTTCCGTAAATTGTAAGCGAATCAAGCATACTTTGCGGGACTACGCACGAAGCTGCTTCAAGCCCATTCTGTCGATATTCAATAGCGATTCGCTCGGTCTCCTTCCGAAAGCCATTGTTAGAAACAAAATTATGATAGTATTTTCCTACAGATAGATAAAAAGCAAGGGTTTTAGCAGCTCGAGCACGGGCTTTTTCTGGTTCTCGGCTTGAAACTGCGCATATAAGTATGCATGCTATTTCGAAGCTCTTCTTATCCTTTGTAGCAAACTTTATACGCATAACGGTTTCTTTTAACTCTTCTATAGGACGAAGATAGAGCAGCACCCCATCAGCCATATCACAGGCTAAGGATATCATGTTGGCGTTTACGCATGCTACAAATATTGGTATGTTTTCTCTTTGAGGCCTGTATAAAAGTTTAAAGCCCTTTGCTCTAACGTATTTACCGTTATAGTCTACTCTGTCTCCTTTGAGCATAGCCCTTATGCACTCGATATATTCTCGCATCCTCCTAACAGGTTCTGCAAATGTCAAGCCGTGGAAGCCCTCTACAATGGCCGGCGTACTTACGCCAAGTCCTATCATAGCCCGGTTTTGAGATAACATGTCCAACGTGCTCGCAGCCATGGCAATGGTTGCAGGGGTTCTAGAATAGATGTTGATTATTGCAGTTCCCAACTTTACGTTGCGAGTGGCTTGTGACATTGCTCCTAGAGAGGTAAAAGCTTCACGGCCCCACGACTCTGGGATCCATAACGAGTGAATTCTTTTGTTCCTGTCCGCTAACTTTGCAAAGGAAATCACTTCACTCATGGTAAGCAAGCTGCCAGGGTTATAGGCTAATCTATCGAATTTCATCGCTCTATCATTTCTGTCTGTTTTATTTCTTTTGCGGCCTCCTCGATATCCTTTTGGGAATCGATAGATCTCCAAAAAGAGTTCTCGTATTTTACAGCTTTTAACTTCCTCTCTCTGGCCATCGAGGGTAAGGCAGTAACTTCTATATTTCCATTGTCTGGCAAATAGTTGAATACCTCTCTTGTAAAATAGTAAATGCCAGCATTAACCCATCTATCCTTAATCTGAGGCTTCTCAACGAATCCTAATACGTTTGAGTTGTGGTCCAAGTCGACTACTCCATATGGACTCCTTAAGGGGACCAACGCAAGAGTTGCGGAATTCTCACTGACTAATTTGTCAGGACGAAGATCTGTCAAAATATCACCATTTATCATAAAAAATCCTTTCTCTCCTTGGCCACCAAGAAGGCTCTCGGCATTCTTCAAGGCTCCCCCGGTGCCTAGCGGTTCCTCTTCCACAGCGTAACCGACCTTGACGCCAAATCTGGTACCGCTTCCAATGTAATCTATTATCTGTTCCTTGAGATAGCCTACGCATATGACAATCTCTTTAATCAAATGCTTTTTGAACCACTGGATTTGCCACTCGATTATTGGAACGTTGAGAACTTCGATCATTGTTTTAGGCCTGTCGTCGGTTAGTGGTCTGAGCCGCTTGCCAAAACCGCCTGCTAGAATTACAGCCTTCATATCCTTGAACTTATTACTTTTTATATAAATATTATATATCCTTGATTTTATATATCCATATATTTTATATATCCATGACCAAGAGATTTGTTACTACTTCGCTAAAATTTTGCTGAGGTTCAGATCCTTTCGAAGGATATGGCTTAGATGTTTGATGCTGCCCTTTTTCACAAAGGGCGTTATTGATAGGACCTTCAGACTGCTCAACTGCCTAATTGTCTGGACAGTTTGTATTTTTAAAAGAGAGGCTCGTCTAGGCATGCCATTAATAATAATGCCTAATATATTCAACCCAAAGTCGTGACACACCTTTACAGTAAGTAGCGTGTGATTGATCGTACCTAGCTCGCATCCAGCCACGATCACTATTGGAAGCTCGAGTAATTTTGCTAAATGCACGACGTACTCCTTCTTCGTTAGTGGAACCATGATTCCGCCAATTCCCTCAACTATCATGAAATCATGCTTAGCAGCCAGCCTTCGATATATTTTAACAGCATCTTTGATGCTTGGCTCTTTTTCCGAGCGCATTTTTGATGCGGTAAACGGAGCCGTAGGGAAAGAATAGAAAAAAGGATTTATATCTCGATCTGGATCTTTTACTTTAGCTGCTTTTGCCAGAATTGCTGAATCCTTGGACTTAAACTTTGTTGAGTATACTTTCTTGCCTGTTGCAAAAGGTTTCATTACTCCGACATTGAAACCATTACTTCTTGAAAGTAATGCTAACGATGCAGCGATAGTAGTTTTACCGATTTCAGTATCTGTCCCTGTTATAAATATCCCTTTCATCAAGTCAAGAGGTGTATTATTGTTATAAATGATAAACACTACCGATTACTCAAATCAAAATACGGAATAATAACTGCTAGGAAAGCCTTACGCTTGATAGAGTTGAAAAATGAAACCTAAATAATCACATGATCAAGTATCGAATAATTCAACCCAAGGCACAAAGATAATTAATTGCCATGAGTTATACCGCTGTGAATCATTGAATTGATCGGATTGGAGGAGCTTGACTCTGTCGCGAAATTCACATAAAAAAAAAATTAATACTAAGATGGGTTATGCTGTATGGCATCCATACACGCAAATGAGTGAATGGAATACCCGCGCTATGAAGGTAATCACAAAAGGGAAGGGCTTTTATCTAATAGACAACGGAGGCAAGAGGTATCTTGACGGTATTGCAAGCATGTGGTGTAATGTTTGGGGACATGGTCGAAAAGAAATTATTAAAACAATGATTAAGCAACTTCGTGACATTGAACATTCCACACTTTTTGGCTTGAGCAGCCGTCCTTCGATAGAATTGGCTGAAAAACTGCTGAAGATGGCAAGAGGAATGAATCATGTATTTTATTCAGACAATGGGTCAACAGCAATTGAAGTAGCAATGAAAATGGCTTTGCAATATTGGCGAAATAAGGGAAATTATAAGAAGGTACGCTTCATTTCGATGAGCAATGGCTATCATGGAGACACCATCGGCGCCATGTCTGTCGGATATGTTAAAAAATATTTCGGTGCTTATAGACCAATCATAAATCCTGCTATTAAGATCAAAGCCCCTCCCTCGATATATTTGCAAGACCCTGATAATTGCAATAGGACAATCAATGATAGAGTTCAGCAATATTACGTCGACATTGTTGAGGAGATATTGTCAAAAAACGCTAGTCGTTCCTGTGCACTGATCATGGAAAGCGGAGCGCAGATCGCCGGCGGAGTAACGATATATCCAAATCAATATCAAAGAAAGGTTGCAGAGCTGTGTAAAAAATATGACGTGCTGTTGATCCTCGATGAGATAGCGACAGGTTTTGGTAGGCTTGGCAATATGGTAGAGTATCTGGCGCAGGGTTCTATTCCGGACATAGTTTGCTTCGGCAAATCGCTAACGGCAGGCTATTCGCCTCTTGCAGTAACCCTTACCACAAAAGAGATTTACAATAAATTCCTCGGAAATTATGCTGAAAATAAGCAATTTTATCACGGCCATACCTATACTGGCCATACCCTCGGTTGCTCCGTCGCTTTGGCAAACATCGATCTCTACCATAATCATAACCTAATAGAAAAAATCAGAGCAAATGGCGTCTATCTCGAGAAAAGACTCAAGGAGATCCAACGTTCTTATTCTATTACACAGGGAGCTCGATGTAAGGGTCTGCTTGGTGCGATAGACTTGGTCCACGATAATAATAATGACAAGACAGTTCCAATTGAAATACTCAAAAATAGACTTAGACTAGGCACATTTATAATGCAAGAATCATTGAAGTTAGGTGTTTTTCTTAGGAGTCTAGGAAACACGCTCTTGATAATACCTCCCCTTGCCATTGGGAAAGCTGATTTTAGGTTCCTCTTAGGGGTAATTCAGGACTTGGTAGGTAAAGTACAAACGCTCTCGTAAAGGACTAGACTAGCTCATCCCTTCTTGCCTTGAATATATATACAAACCATCTAAAAACACCCGTTGATCCTTTCCCTTAAGTTTAGTTGAAAATTCAATATTTGCAGCAGTCTGCGATACATCCTCTAGGCTCGGCCCTTGAACTATCACATCTTCTCCAATCACGTTTACCTTTGTACTGTCGCCTACCATGTGCGAAACGCGGGGTGCTCTCTCACCAAAGTAGTTCTCCACATGAATTTCCCTTCCTTTCGTTTTAACAGAGATTGGAAAATGAGCATACACCACCTTGAGCTTATAGGTGTAGCCAGTCTCTACACCTTTAATCATGCTTTGGATAATGCTTTTTACGGTATTGGTCACCGCCAAATCTTTTTTCCTTGTCCCAGGCGGTCTGACAACAAGTTTCTTGTCTTTAACATCTACTGCTACTGGTAACTTTGTGATATCCTTACGCAGGCTTCCTAGCTTGCCATCTACAATGAAAACGTTTCCTTCCATTCTAACTTTCACGTTTTCCGGTATCTCTATTTCTGCAAAAATCTCTTGTTTAGTAGACGTAGCCAACTAGTACCCCTCCTAGGCCTTTTTCTTGTGCTTCATGATGAGACATCACTCCTTGGCTAGTAGAAACGAGAAGTATTCCCATAGTATACGCGGGGAGAAACTGTCTTTCCCAATTCAGAAACTCATTTCGCTTTGCGCTAAATCTAGGCGTGACAATCCCACATTTGTTAATTTTTGCCAGCAACTGTATTCTAAATTTACCCGTTCTACCATCATCAATTTGCTCGAACTCGCCGATATATCTATGCTTTTGCATTATACGTAATACTTCGCTTGCAAATCTCGATGCGGGCGTTACAATGCATTCCTTCTTTCTGCGAGACTCATTATTGTATAGAGTTGTAAACAGGTTTGATAGTATGTTTAAGGCAGGCATATTGATGCTATAACTCCATTTTTATTACTGGTATTTTAAGAAACCTAAGCTTGCTGCAACTTCCCTGAAGCATTGTCTGCACAACATTAGATCGTACTTCTGAATAAGCCCAACATATGAACCACACCTCTTGCACCATCGCGTTCCTTTCCCATGACGAAGTTGTTTTCTTCCTGTGTCTGCGTATTCTCTTGGTTTTGGCATTATTTTTTATAGCACCTCGGCTCCAAATTCCTCTTTAAAGAATCTGATCGCATCATCCTTGGCTATTCTATGATCTTTGCCTATCCGATGCTTGTCTCTTTTTTTTGCCACACGATATCCTGGTCGCGTTAGCGAAACACAAACGTCCATTCCAAAAATGCCGATCTCCGGATTATATTTTGTTCCTGGAATATCTATATGCTCGCGAATACCGACAGATAGATTTCCATAATTATCAAACGAGGATGACTTTATTGTATTTCTATTCGCTGCTATAACTCTTCTCAAAAACTCCCTGGCTGGCTCTCTTCTAAGAGTCACCATAGCGCCTATAGGCTCGCCTTTATGTATATTAAAATCTCTTACACTCTTCTTTGCTCCACGTACGCTAGGTTGTCGGTCGGTCAACTCTTCCAGTGCATGTCGTGCTTTCTCGAGTGGTTCGCCAGATTTTCCGACCCCAATATTTATAACAACTTTTCCCACGCTTATTTTTCTCATGGGATTATCCAGTTGAATTTGTTCTTGGCTCATTTTTAGCTCACCTTTACCGCCGGCGACTCTGACCCAACTGCTATAACAGCTTCGACCGGTAATTCTACTGATCTCTCTGCGAAGGATACCAATGCGCGTTTTGGCAAAGAAAAGACCCCGTCTCTTATATCTTCTACTTTACCAAGATTTCCTGCATTATCTCCACTCATAACAAGAACCATGCAGCCTTTTTCAAACTTTATATGCTGAATAATTTTGACATCAGGCAATTGAACCACACAAGTATCTCCGACGTTCATGGCCTGGTCGCTTAATATGGTCTTGCCATCATGGAAGCCATACTGTAGTCTGCCACCCTTAGTCATTCCCTTGCTAGTTACCTTGACAATTTTGAGATGTTTTTCATTTTCATCTGTAATTGAAATTGGCACCAACAAGCGAGATTCGTGCGGTACAAACCTATATGACATACCCGTTGGAGCTAGTTCGAGCACATCCATTACGCCTATTCCAAAATTTACACTTCTTCTAGTAACACCGTCGACTTTAACCTTACCAGTATGGGTTATTTTCGCAGCCTCGCTCATTGTATGGGCTAACTGCAATACATCTCTAAGTGCAATGCCTAACGGATAAGATTTGTCTTTCGAATGAGGACCAGGCTTGACTTTAAGAGCAAAGCGGCCTTGCTTTCTTTTAATGTTCCAAAATCTTGGTGCCATCTGTCGCTTAAGCTTTGTGCTACCTCCCTTTTTTGCCACTATCTCTCTCCCCTCTTTTCCTCTTTATTCTGGTTTGTGACTTGAGAGTTATCGGCGCTACTGTCTGTCTTGTTCTTGTTCTTCTTGTCGGTGCTGGTGGCATTCTTATTTTCATTGGCTGAATTTTTCTTTGTTCCACCCTTTCTGGACCTGCTTTTAAATAGCTGTCGTTTTTTACTAGTCTTATTATCGATACGCTTGTACTTACTCTTTTTCTTTTGGTTTTTATCTTTATTTTGACTAGTCACTTCTTTTCTTTCTGGTTCTTGTTGTTCTTGTTGTTGTTGTTGTTGTTGTTGTTGCTGATCTCGTCTGCGTATTTTGTTCTGCCTATATTTATCGTCAAGGTTTAATCCAGAAACTCTGACATTTGAGGAGTGGATTTGGACTTTGACGTTTCCGCCTTTGACTTTCTCTCTTTGAACTCCTTCAATTGAAAGTGTCCCGCGCCTGGTATTGACTTTTTCCACCTTGCCCTCTATTCCTGTATATTCTCCACGCATAATTTTAACAGTGTCGCCTTTTATCACTCTAATGCTGCGTCGATCGTATTGCTCACGCAGATCATCGCTTAGCGTAGAGCATATACTTTTATCTCGTACGTGCTTTGGAGGGGAACGTATAGTTTCAAGTCGTACCTTTGAAGACGTTGACATTGACATTTTAGGTCAAAAACTCTCCTAAATAATAAGAGGAGCCAAATTCGCTATCCTCGGCCATTTTTCTGCTGCTTCTGCAGCAACTGGCCCCTTTATATCGGTTCCTTTGATTTCCCCTTCTGGAGTGACAAGAACTGCAGCGTTGTCTTCAAACCTCACTCTTATTCCGCTTACCCTATTGATCGGATATTTCTGTCGCACAATTACAGCACCAAATATCTGTCTGCGAAGTTCTGCTGGCCCCTTCTTTACCGTAACTGTGACAAAGTCTCCAACCGCGGCAGAGGGTAGTCTTGAATGTCTGCCCTTATATCTCGTAACCTGAGCAATGCGCAACACCTTTGCGCCAGTATTATCTGCGCATACTAATTCAGCAGTTATAGGTAGTGCCCTGGTTATATAGGGTCTGAATTCTTCGACTCCCTTTGCCGATACTGCCCTAGTCTTGGCCGCCATTCCTATTATTCACCTCTATAACAACAAACGAGACGGTCTTTGACAGCGGTCTGCATTCAGCAATTGTCACGTCAGATCCTTCTTCTATATCCACGCAATCAGGAACATATGCATGCATCTTGGATCTACTTCTCTCGTATCGCTTGTATTTGCCGACTGACCGAGGAAATTCGCGAGCTACTACTGCCATGTTTTTTGCCTTGCTGCTGACGACTGTTCCCCTTAGCAATTTGCCCCTTATCGGTAAAGTACCATGAAAAGGACAGAGCTCGGCTTCGCATGATTTCCTTGGCGGAGCGACAGAAACACCTATGTTTCTAACCATCGATTATCAACACATCCTTTCAGTTCTCAATGATTCTTGAGGATCCGATCCTCGGGTCTTCCTATCAGTGACGAACCAGATATATAGCAGCTTAGTCCAGAATCTAAATCTAGCCTGATGCTCCTGGCTGCTGCTTTTGAGATCCGTTTTATGCCTCGACTTGTTTTCATGCCGATCATGTTTTTTGTCTCAAGAATTACTCTTCCAGACAAATTAGATAGAAATCTGTCCGTGCAATCTTGTATAGTTGCATGAAGACCAATAATTTCGTGTGATAATATATTTTCTCTTGTGATCATTTACACTAATCATACCTCTTTTCGTTTAAGATAGTCAATATCCTGGCTATATCTCTTCGTATATATTTGATGTTGCCAGTTTGTTTCTTCAAAGTTCCTTTGGCACTCTCTGATCGCAACTTTGAGAGTTCTTCTTTTAGTTCTGACAGTTTTCCTGAAAGATCGGTTTCATTCATTTCCCTTAAGGTCCCAAGCTTAGCCCTGGCCATTTGGATTTCCTCCTACCGGAACAGCTTTTTCTTCCTTTTGTTCTTGCCTGGGTCGGTGGCTTTCTGCTTCTGGTCGAGGCACCCTGGTATCTTCAACTTGTTGTTGATGCTGTTGATGTTGATGTTGTTGCTGCTGTTCTTGCTGTACTAGCTGTGGCTGCTGTTGTGACTGTTGCTGGCTGTCCTCTGGCTGTCTTTCTGAAACATGCCCTTCATCAGCAGTGCTGGCTGTTGTGGTCTCCAATTCCTCATCAGTAAGCTCGAATTCTTGAGGGTTTTGGTCTTTTAATGCGATTCGCAATTGTATGCCCATGAGTCCCATTTTTGAGAGAACATGAGTAATGCCGACCTTTACAACCTTGTCTGATACATCACCACTCTTGGGAATAACACCTACCGCATGCTTTTCAAAATGAGCACGTTCACTTCTCAGCTTTCCTGAGACCGTCACTTCAACTCCCAGAGCACCAGCATTACTTATCGTATTTATCGTCCAAAGACATGCTCTTCTAAAAGCTGTTCCTCTTTCTATCAATTGAGCGATCCGGTTACACATTATTTTAGGATTCAGTTCTGGAACTTGAACTTCCATAACTGAAATTTGAGGATTAGTCAATCCAAACTTTGTCTCTAGTTTAGAAGTTACATCTTTAATTCCGACGCCTTTTCTACCAATTACTAGTCCAGGTCTCGTAACATACAGTGTTATTCTGGTTCCAATCGGCGTTTTTTGTACGTCAGCTCCACCATATCCTGCCTCTTTTAAAGTTGCAGAAAGGTACTCGTCAAGTTCCATGTTGCGGTAGTTATTTCTCATGACATTTTTTACTGCGCTCATTATTCGGATGCTACCTCCTGCGCAACAAGTTCAACGTGAACTAGGGTGTCAATTTTTGGGCTTGACCTTCCCATAGCACGAGGCGTAAACCGCTCTAATTTCGTGCCTTTATGAACCACAGCACTTATGATTTTTAGCCTGTCAAGATCCATTCCTTTGTACTCCCCATTTGACTCTAAATTATCAAGCAGTCGCAGAAATTCACCTGCTGCTTTTTTTGGATATCGTCCTGAAAAAAATCCGTCGCGAATGTTTGATCTATGTGCAACTTCGTTGTTATATCTTCTGTATGGCACAGCGATCTGTTTGGCTATAACATTTTCCAAAAACTCCCTTGCTTTTTCAATTGACATCCCTTTTATCGCAAGGGCAACTTCTCGAGCATGTTTATGTGAGATATCCTTCTCTCTGAGAGCTGCCCTCACATGTTTTGTTTTGTCAAAGTTTTGAAACGCATAAGAATATGTCGGCATATTATATTTCAGTCCCTTTATTACTTTAGAGGCACGTAGAGGCTTGACCTTGATGCACCTACACCTGGAGCACCATGTTGAACCCGCTTGTTTGTGATTGCATATTCTCCCAAATAATGGCCCACCATTTCTTTTCTGATATTAACTGCGGAAAAATCCTTGCCATTGTGAACACTCAATGTGAGTCCTATCATATCAGGTAAAATTATCATATCTCTGATGTGAGTTTTTAGAGGTCCCTTGAGCTTTCCTTCTCTAGCCAGTTTTATTTGTTCTCGTAGCTTCCTTTTTTGATCGTCCATGTAGGAAGATACTCTTTTATCCAGAGACCTTCTTTGTCTCGCATTTAAAAGCGGTAATAGCGATTCTACAGATAACGTTTGTAACTGGTCAGCTGTATAACCTTTAAATTTGAATTCACGAACCAATTGTACCAGTACCTTCAAAGAACAACTACTTTTAAATCTAACGTGAGTATACTTATTTGCATTCCAGATAAGATGATGATAATTATGACCTGCCCAGTAAATATATCATGATTAGGTCGTTTCTTTTGCATGGTCTAGACTAGGCCAAGCTTTGTTGCAAGATCTCTGGCACCTTCAGGAGCTTCAAATTTTACTATGGCTTTTTTGCCACGAACAGTCCTGAATGTGTTAACGTCAGTTACGTCGGAGCCGTACAAGCTCTGCAATGAATCTGCAATAATTTTTTTGTTTGCTTTATCAGCGACTATAAAACTCAATTTATTTTCTCTTTCTATCATATTGAAGGTTTTTTCAGTTATGTATGGTTCCCTGATCATCTCTGCCGCCTGATCAGGACTCAATGTAACGGTATTCTTGCCGGCCTTCTCATTCTGATTTTTCCTATTATTATTTTTATTATTATCCTTATTATTTTTTTTATTGAATCTGGTACTTTTATTGCCTTTATTTATTTTCTTGAAGTCGTTACTATTCTTTTTGTTCTTCTTGCTAGTCATTTAGATTGAACCATCATCTCCATGATTCTTTGCACAGCAGGTTTTTTTATACTGTCTAATTCTTTAACTGCGCTTTCTGAAAATATTGCCAACCTTATTGGTTTTGAGCCGGGAGCGAAATCCAATACGCTCAAATCCTTTACTTGCTTAACATCTATACCTCTAATTGACCCAGATAGTTTGAGGAGGTTTTTATATTTATTATCCTTGTTCTTCTTAGAGCTGGTTTTAGTCCTACTACTCCTAATTGTGGTCTCACTGCCATTCGCGCTGTCTTGTTGAACGGCACTCGTCGTCTTATCACTGCTTATAATTATAATGGCACTTACTGCGGAGCGACCGCGTCTACCTCTTCGTCTAGCAGTACCAGAACGCGGCTTTCTAGAAACATCAAGTCTGTGCAATTCATCCTTTAGACCCACCGCATTGAGCAGTTTTAACAGATCCTTGGTTTTTGATATATTCTCTATATCGTCAGTAACTATGATGGGAAAACTTGAGATGTTCGATACTCTATGACCACGTCTCTCAATTAGATCTTTTCTTGCAGTAGCAGCTATGGCAGAACACAGTGCCAGTTGCTTCTCTTTCTCGTTAACTTTTTTGTAGATATTCTTCCACGATTCTGGCGGATGGGCTACTCGTCCCTGCCTTATGCCTGCGACCCCAGCGGCCTGTCCTGCGCGTGAAAAACCTTCGCCTTTTGCCCTTGCTAATCGTGCTATGCCCAGCCCCGTATTGCGTGATTCTGCACTAACCACCTCTCCTGCCATCGGGTATCTTCCTTGTCTTTGGTATGAGTGAGACAATAAATTCACATAAGCTTTGTGAATGACATCGTATCTGTACGGAGTGCTAAAAATGGACGGTAAATCAATTGTACCAGACTCTGACCCATCCATGTGTAACAGCTTTGTCTGAATGTTCATTTGACAATTACCTCTAAAACTTTGGGTTCTATTACTTTCCTCTGGTGTGATCTGAGCGGTTGTCTTATCTTAAGCAGTCTTTTTGGAACACCAGGTACAGACCCTCTAAGAACCAAATAATCCCCCTTTACGAAACCAAAATGCTTAAAGCCGCCAGACGGATTAATTAGATTTGCTTCATCAGTGTTGTTGTCATTACTATTTTTAGTTCCAGCATTCGAAATCATTAGAATTCTTTTATTGTATTCTGTTCTCTGATGGAAGCCTCTCTGTCCTTGTCTGGCCACGGTGTACATCACCACTGCCGGAGAGATAGGGCCTAGGGTACCCACAGCACGCACACTCTTGCGTGATTTATGCTGCTTTCTTTTGACCCCAAATCGAGTTATTGGTCCTTCTACTCCTTTACCTCTTGTAATGCCAAAAACATCAACATTTTGACCCAGCTGGAAAACTTCCGATACCTTAACTTGTTTGCCTAAAAGACCCTTTAAGTAATCGTATTGCTCCCTGACGTTATTGCCAGAAACTGCAACCTCAAATACAAATGGTTTCTTTTGAGAAATATTAGCTTCATTAGGTAACACTGCAACAATTGCCATTATAGAACTTACTCTGTCCAGAGATTGTTCAGCTTTAGAAAAAGCATCTTCATCGGTAACCTTAATAGGGAATTTTCGAGCCAGTTCCTTTATAGGATCTTTTCCATAAAGATCGAATACTGCATGTTTCCCATAATAGTCTTGGCTATAACCACGTATTCCAATAATCCTTATCGGTGGGCAGACTATCACTGTGGCTGGGTTCATTAGCTGCTTTCCAAAATTTGGTGTTTTTTCTCTATCATCTATTGTTAGGACATCTATTTCACCTGCTTTAAAGCCAGCAAAACCGACTAGACGTGGTTTGTCAGTTTTGACTATAGGCCAAGTCCTCACTCTGGCCTCCAGACTCTTGGCTCTAGCCCTTGGTCTAAATGCTACACTGCCCCTTCTTGGTGCGCTATACTTGCGATGACCCATAGACAGACCACGATTTATCTTGCCCTTTAATAAATTTATAATCTGCCTACTTTGTTTGTTTGACCGTTTATCTGCTAGTCCAACTTTGACGTACAAACATACGCGATGCTATACGCAGTCATAATGATGCTCACCAAGATGAAGGTGAAGATCAAGATGAAGATGAGAATAAATGTTGCTGGGTAACAGTCGAATGCTGGCTCATATAACAGTCGTAATTGATTAGCGGCAGACAGGTTTATGATCTATTAAGGGCTATTAAAAACTGTGTGCGCTGTGTTGTTAGTGTATAATACACTATCTGTGTCATTATATCGTTATTAATATTATTATCATTCTCATCATTCTCTTTACTCGCGTCGGGCTGCCACGGATTTTTGCACTTCGGTAGAGAAAAATTTTTCTATGGCAAGTGAATGTGTTTTTACTAATTATCAACTCCTACTTCTTAAGTTATTGAATGCTGCGCTTTTGTTGTGTCTATTTGGAGATTATTATTAAGAATGGCTAAAGTACCAAATATCGCTTCCTCTAATCTTACAGTTTCTGTTCCTTGAAATGGGAACATGTTTAGTGTAAATCTATAGCGCTCGACGTTCTGACCTTCTCCAGAGAGTATTTGCTCAACAGCTCTTTTTGGAGCTCCAAACACGATTAACAAATTCCTGGTTGATTTGAGACTTTTCAACAGTTCATGCTCTTTGAGTTTAAAATGCGAACCGTTCCGTGAGGTAATTACGATTTCGGCATCCCTTTTACTTTTAACCTCTTTGAGTAGAGCGTGTAGGCTTGGAACTTCAACAATGTCATAACCCCAGTAGCTAGCATCTGTATCGTTCATAGAGGCTTTGATGACTCGGGGTTTTGGATGACCTGAAACGAATTTGACATTAACCCTTTTTCCTTCCTCTGCATATGAGATGTTGTCGCAAGGTATCATCATGCCCAAACCGACATCAACATGCATTGTGCCTTTGAACTTTAGCGCGACTCCGACCCGTATCTCCCCAGCTCTAATTGATCTTATGTCTTCAAATTTCTTATGATGGGGAGCCTTGATCGGACGAAGTATCCCTGCAAATTCCAATTCGGGAGTCAGAGGATATAGCCTTTTCCTTAGATATTGCGGCGTGTCCAAATATCCCAAAATTGTCTTTAAAATCCGCAAATCGTTTTTGGGTACGCTGGATGTTTTGTCATGATAGATGTAAACTCTGTTTACTCTAAATACCGAAAACGCTCTAGCAAGTTGCGCGATCTTGATACTTTTATCACGCTTTGCTTGTTGATCTGAAATTGACGAATCAGGGATAGCGACCCAAAACTTGGGCGCTGTAAAAGTAGAGGAATCAGGGGTATGAGAACAGCTATTTGTTTCTGTTGCCATTCATCAGTCTTTTGGGTGTTCTGGCCATTCTGATTCGGACTTTTCTACTTGACCTTGTCCTTCACTTAAAAGCTTTTTAACGACCTGCTCTTGAGATCCGTACTGAGCGAATGTGACTTGTCTTAATATGCCGTGCTTATCTATCAGGATCGAAGATGGAGTTCCTTGAAGACTATACTGCTCAAATGTTTCTGCATAATATAGTCTTGAGTCGAAATATTTTTGCATACGTTGGATGAGCATCAATTTGTATTTGTCATCAACTGAAGAAAAATTCGATGTGGAAGACTCGACGAAGCTAATGGCTCTATTTTTGTTCGGATCATTATTTTTCTTTATGATAGAATCAACTGCAACTGGAAAAGGAATTCTGTACGGAAGCTTGTTTCCATTTATCTGCAGACCGGACTCTGCTAGTGCCTTATACGTGTCCCCGATAACTTGTTGTTTATCTATCAACAACTTTAGGTTATCTACTGTGTTTTTGTCATAGTCTTCAAAAGCAGTAGCAAGCCCAATGACCTTAACCCCTTTTTTTCCGTAACGCTGATGAATTTTAATGGCATCCGGTATAGCATACATGAAGCAAGCAGGGCAATTTACTTGAAACACCTCTACCAGTATAACATTGCCTTTTTCCTGCTCAATATTTGTGGGTTCTCCACTAAACCAAGATGAAACAATAAGATTGGGTGCCTTTGAGCCGATTCGAGCACTCATCACCATAAAGCAAATTTGCAGTCGTGTTATTTAAATCACTATAACTGGCAGACAGGGTGGTGTAGTGATATACACCGATAGAAATAGACGAGATAGAAATAGAGGAAACCTGACTGAGATAGCTAGTTTGAAATCAGTATCATTTGCTTCCGCTGCCTGCTTTTTCTCTTGCCATAGAAGCATATCTGTCTATGTCACTTTCTTCTATTTTGCGCATCAGTTTAGTTTGATCATCTATAACAGCCATTTTTATATGCCTAGTTCCGGTTTTATCTTCGCTTACGAGGTAAATTGATTCTATGGCCAGTGCGCTTGCATCCTCCATGGAGATATCGTCCTTGTAACTCTTTTCTAGGAACTCTGTCACTTGGTCGCTGCCTGCACCTATAGCCACTGCGTCATACCCTATGTAGGTGCCGCTTGGATCAGTCAAATAGAGCGCAGATCCATTTTTGTCCACGCCTGCGAGGATAAGTGCAACTCCAAATGGTCTAACCCCTGCATATTGGGTGAATTGCTGCGCCATATCTGCAATATTTTTTGCAACTGCTTCTACGTCAACTGGTTCATCATAGATCAGCCTGTTGCTCTGTGCAAAAAACCTTGCATGATCAACCTGGGTTCTCGCATCAGGAATGTATCCTGCCGCTGCGACACCAATGTGATCGTCGACTTGAAAAATTTTTTGAGTAACGCTTGTCATCTGCAATTTCCTGGCTTTTTCTTCAACCGCTAAAATTACGCCTGTTTTGCTCTTTACGCCTATGGCAAGTGTGCCACGTCTAACGGTTTCAATTGCATATTCAACCTGATATAGTCTGCCATCAGGGGAGAAAACGGTAATAGCTCGGTCATAACCTGCTGCTGCTGGTAACAATACATTTTCTACTACTTTGCTATGTTTAATTTAAATTTACCTTATAACCTCGTATCCTCTCCCTGATGGTACAAGACGAGATTGTATTCTACGGTCACAGGAATGTACGGTCCTTTCATACTAAAACAATAGAAGTAACTAAAGATCCCAATCTGACCTTACAAGGCGACTGTATAATAGGCGTACGGGCAAATAAATCGTGTTGGGATATAAGCGATAAACTGAAACGCAGTCTAAAGGACGACAATTCCGCTATAACAATAGCTATCATCGTAGAAAACAAGTCATTTGCTATTAATGCATTGGGTAACAGTCGCCTTTTACTATTGAGTCAACACGATATAGTAATACGAAAGTCCACTTTCATTTGTCATAGAACTCTAGCCATACAATGCAACAAAGCTTCATCTGATATTCCAAGGGAGATGATACTCTCGTTACAAAACCCCGAAACAAAGGGACTCTTGCAGATAACAACAGAGTAATCAATTATACTTTACCCATATGGATTGATTTCCTTAGTAGTATGGAGGAATTTGAAGTATTCGAAGCGAGCATAAGACATAGCATCTTTTTCTCTGGACTTGCACTTGATTTGCATGCACAAGACCAAATCAGATGGATTGTATATCTGTGGGTTCAATAATCGACTGATTGATTGCTGATAATATCTGATCCTCATTCGAGAACTCTTGGCTCTATAGCTTTCTTTCGGTAATTTTCTCATATGCAAATATGTATCTGCGTGTGAGTTCAGAAACGAGTTGGGCTGGAAGATCAGGTGGATCGGGTTTTTGGCCCTTCTGTCTAAGCTTGTCAATTTTATTCTTAAACCCACTTTCTATCAGCCAGTCTCTGAGTAGTTGTTTATCGTAACTTTCCTGGACTTCGCCTGGTCGATAATCAGCGCGTAGCCAAAGCCGGTACTCATCAGGTCCAAGTGAATCTGCCAATAGAATTTCGCCGTTACTTATATCCCTCCCAAATTCAAATTTGACATCTGCGATGATAAATCCTGCTCGCTCTACTATAGAGCTCATTTTCCTATACAGTGATATAGAAGTTCCCTTGAGAAGATCGAATTCTTGTCTTGAGAGGACACCACTAGATAATGCCTCGTTTTCGCTGACGGGGACATCATGTTCCTCTGATTTGGTAGTCGGATCGAAAATCGGTTCGCTTAATTTCGCGGCCATTATAGGTCGAAAATCGCCTGGGAGGATCGAGTCAGGTAACTGCCCACTATTATACCGCTCCAGTAAGCTACCGTAAAAATACCCCCTTACTACACATTCTAGCGGTATTATATCAGTCCTTTTTACTATCATCTTGTCATTACCTTCCAATGCTAACATATGATGGCGAGTGCCTAACGTCTTAAACCAATAGTCAGCAAATTTGCAAAGAACTTCGCCTTTCTTTGGGATTAGCGTATTCATTTTAACGTCAAAAGCAGAAATACGGTCAGAAAAATGGAACAAAACCCTTCCGTCTCCTAAATCGTAGACGTCTTTTACTTTTCCTTTCCGTAGCAACTTCATAGGAGAGTGATAGATTGGCTTACGTTAATAATGTGTTTGTGATTTGTGTGTGAAGAAATAAAAAGACGAGAAGCATTCCTAAAGGTTATCATGTTGCCAAGAACAGTAAGATCATAAACAACTGTTTAGGAGAAAAAATACCGCAAGTGCTAATCTGTTAAAGATAATTACGCGATAGGTTATAGTTTATGGAAAAGTTCAAAACTTTTCTATGCGTCCATACAACGTTAATTGATTAGCATTATTTTTTATTTTATTATTTTCATATAGTTTTTTTGTTCTCACGGAACAGTTGTTTTTTTTCTCGTAGTCATCTAAATCAAAATCTAAATCTAACTCTATCGTAATAGGTCATGGTGGGATTCGGACCCACGACCTAAGGTTTACAAAACCTTCGCTCTAACCAGGCTGAGCTACATGACCGCTGTTTGCGATACTATTCAAAACCAGCACAATTCCATAAGCCAGGTAATTAATACCTTCGTTAGGTTACACTATAAACGCAGGATCTATGACCCATAGTTTATAATAATCTTGACGCTTAATGCATTTCAGTCGCTTTGTCAAAATATGTCGTACGTGTTACGATTGAGAATAAAGAACACATTAATGATCCTGAAGGCGAAACCATCCAAAGAGATCTCATAATTAAAGGTGGATACTCTACTGTAGAGTCAGTAAGGACAGCCAAGACACTCAAGATGATAGTAAGGGAGAAAAACCAGAGGCAAGCAGAAAAAGTCGTCCGTAATCTGTGCGAAGAACTGCGAATTTACAATCCCGTGGTAAGCAAATGCACAGTGCAATCTATTGGTCGAGTCTAATAATATTGCTCGCGCGAATGTAATTTGGTTCCTTGTTATTGATATCGTTGTTGTTGTCGTTATTGTTGTTTTCGTGGTTATGCTTGTTGCTATGACTTTAAATTATCGTCGTCAACTATCTGTTCGCAGTTAGTGAACGTCTTTTCAATAACAAACAACAGTAAAAAAAACTCAGTTTTTATTGTCTTTGGACTCGCCTTTTACTTGCTCTCTAGACTTGAAAAGAGGTTTGATGCCTAGTGGTGAATAATTACCATTCGAGCAGCTAAAGCAAAGATCATGTTCGGGTATCCCGATAGCCTCAGCTAAATTAAAAGTATCGTTGAATGCTACATAGTCAGCACCAATCGACTTTGCTATTGAAGATGCAGCATTTTCTCCAGTCGGTTTCTCCTCATCGTCCATGTGATGAAAGGCTAGTAGCTCCTGCTGTGAAGGGAAATCAATGCCTGCGTAGCAAGGATAGCGAATCGGAGGAAATGTCAAAATCAAACTAATTTTTTTGGCTCCGGCGGATCTTAGTGTTTTAACTATAGAGGCAGAACTAGTTCCTCTAACTATACTGTCATCTATTACCAAGACGTGCCTGTTTTCTATTACGTCGCGAATCGGTATTATCCCTTTATTGATTTCTACCCTGTCTTTGTGATATGGTTCTATGAAGCTCCGCATTTGACCTTTGTTTCTATATCTATCCTTAAGTAAGCCTTCTTCGTATGGAAGATGCAATTCTTGAGCATACGCTAGAGCTGCAGGCCTAGCAGAGTCAGGAACGGGTATTACGACATCCGCATCAGTGACGGGAAACTTCTTTGCCAAGTATTTGCCCATCTTCTTTCTTGCTTCATATACATTGACGCCTTCGATAACACTTGTTGGATGAGCAAAATATGTGTATTCAAATGCACAATGCGCATGCCGTTTTTCTTCAGAGAAGCGTTGAGATTCGACCCCCTCTGTGTTTAGCCTTATTAGTTCTCCAGGATAGACATCACGCAATAAATCGGCACCGATGGCAGACAAGGCTGAAGATTCAGAGGCAACAATATATGTTCTAGTTTGTTCATGGAGGCCTAAGACAAGTGGACGGAAACCTCTTGAATCCCTTGCTGCGTAAACTGAACCATCATCTGTCAAAAAAGTAAAACAAAACGAACCAATCATTTCTCCCTTCAGAATGTTCAATGCCTTAGTCATATTTTGTCCGTTACCCAGATGCATTAGTAGCCTCTGTGCTGCGACAAGGGTATCACTCATTGTTTGAGGAGTAAAAGTGCAACCCCCGACCATGGCTGACAACTCTTCTGCGTTTGCGATTGTTCCGTTATGAGCAATACAAAGATCCTTGACTTTAAGTGGCTGGGCATTCTCTAACGTGCTCCTGCCAAATGTAGAATAACGAACATGTCCGATCGCGCCACTTGAGTTGTATGTCTTTATAATCGAACGAAATTCAGATGCACAAGAGGAAACTAGTCCAAGTCTCTTGAAAGGAGGTTTCGTGGGAATTGCAAATCCCCAGGACTCTTGTCCTCTATGCTGAAGAGCTCTAAGTGAGTCTATTGCAAAGGGTATGACATTGTGGCCACTCAGAGAGAAGATTCCGATAACGCCGCAATTTTCATGAACCAAACGCTATCGAACAGCCTCGTTTCTCAGATGTAGGAATAATTTGTAGTAGCATTAGCATTACCAGATCATCAGCTTTAAAATAAAAGAAGAGACAACCACTGGAAGTGTTATGCAATAATAACAACAACAACAAAGAATACGACGAAGACGACGAAGACGGCAGAACCAAAAAATCAAAATAATTCGCAGACGCAGAAAGCATGTAGTGCATTTCTTGGCAAAATTTTGCCATACCCATGTACTTATCTGATGGACAGATATAAAAAATATTGTAGTTTTGAATATTTACGATTATACGATAAGACTGTTCCTTCGTCCCCAAATCAACCTAGCATATTCAAGATAACCGTGCAAATGCAAAACCAGTAGTATTATTATGCCTATACAGAAAGTCATTAAAATTAATCACCTGAGCATGCTGGGAGCAGGAAGCGACCTAGCGCTGGGTGACATTAGCTATCCGCTCATTATATTCTCTATAATATTACTGCTCTTCGCAAGCTCTTTCAAAGGTATGTTGGCAACAACAATGCCCTCGCGGGTGGCAGCTGGAGAGAAATCCGAGGTTTGACCATTCATTTTAGCATTTACACTCCCAAATACCAGATTTTCGTTCCGCTTGTCCGCCTTTCCAATCTCGGCGACATGCACGCCTTTGAATTTTGCAAGCATTTCTGTCACTTCGGTAGGTCGATTGGTTCCAAAGATAAAACGCGAATGTGATTCTGAAAACAATAGGTTGTCAACCCTGGAGCAGGTATTAGGTATGCGGCTAAGATCTATTGTAATTCCTATCTCACCTTGAATGGCCATCTCGGCTAGTGCTATCCCGAGTCCGCCTTTAGAACAATCATGCACGCAACCAGCTACTTTATTTTTAATAAGATGTAATATTGCATTTGCGTTTAGCTTGTCTTGTGCCAAGTTCACCTTCGGAACTGTTCCGTGTCCGATATCATGAAAATATTCATAGTACTCTGAACCTCCCATTTCGTCATATGTAACTCCTAAAATGAAAATTGAGTCCCCGTCCCTCAAACTGGATTCAGTGATCCATCCTTCTTGTTGGATAATACCAATTGATCCTATCACTGGAGATGGCTTAATTGGACCCTTATTTGTCTCGTTATAAAAGCTAACCTTGCCACCTACAACTGGGATGTTCATAAATTCGCAATAATCCTTTATCGCATTTATTGTTTGTACAAAAGTCCAAAATATCTCAGGATCCTCTGGACTAGCAAACTGCAGATGGTCTACAATCCCAATTGGTTCAGCTCCGGTACAAATTATATTTCGGACAGATTCAGATAAGCAACCCATCGCTCCATTATATGGATCCAAATAACAATGCTTGCTGTTACCATCTAACTTTACCGAAATAAATTTTCCATTTTCAAGTTTAAGAACTGAAGCATCAGCGCAGCCAGGTTTTGATACGGTACGTATGCCGACTTCATGATCGTACTGGCTATAAATCCACTTTTTGCTTGCTATCGTTGGATTGGACATCAGCCGAATCAGAATTTCATTAATATCAGGAATGTCATTTGGCAGATTAAAAGAGCAAACATTGTGACTTTTCTCATTTCTCTGCACGTTTTTTTTGCTGCCACTTTGTTCGCTAAGGCTATTACTACTGCCACTACCACCACTGCTACTACTATGCTTGATGGCCCGCGTTTCTTTCGTATTCGTCGTCATGTTTAATCTTTGAAGATACTCTGGCGGCTTTATGGGCCTGTCCAGAAGTGGGGCGTGAGCAAAGACATTTGATGGCAATGAGGCCACGATGACTCCTCTAAATTTAATTTCGACCGTAGAGCCTTCTTTCACAGTTCCGATTATGGCGTGTTTGATTTCATACTTGTCTAATATAGCACGTAATTTTTTTAGCCTTGATTTGTCGGTTATATAGAGCATCCGCTCCTGTGATTCCGAAATCATAATTTCTGCTGCCGTCATGTCTTTATGTTTTGTATGCACACTGTCAAGTTCAATGTCAAATCGTCTCCCTAGACTATCCGCCGTTTCTGATAGGCAGCAAGCCAGACCACCTCCTCCAAGATCCTTCATGGCTTTTATACAATGATCGCCAACAGCTTCCATTGTTGCCTCTAGCAATAATTTCTCCAAGAACGGATCAGGGATTTGCACAGCTGATCTGTTATCCTCGTCCTCTAGGACTGCAGATGCAAACGATGCACCATGAATCCCATCCCTTCCCGTTGAGCCTCCAGCAAGTATAATCAAATCCCCGGTTTCAGCCTTGTTAGCAATGATGTGCTCTTTTCTTGCAATTCCTATGGAAGCAACATCGACTAGACAGTAATTTTCAAAAGAAGAGTCAAATTCCACTTCGCCTCCTACCGTGGGAACGCCAATACAATTTCCATAGTCTCCTATTCCACTTACAACATTCTTCAAGAGCCATTTTGATTTAGAGCTTGAAATGACTGCATGATCCGTAATTGGCCCAAACCTTAAGGCGTCAAGAACAGCTATAGGGCGAGTCCCAATTGAAATGATGTCCCTTATCACTCCTCCAACGCCTGTTGCTGCCCCGCCGTATGGCTCAATAGCTGACGGATGGTTATGGCTCTCTATGTGAACAGAGATAACATACCCGTCACCGACATCTAAAGCCGCAGCATCTTGTCCAGCTCCAATTAAGACTCTGGGCCCTCTCGTAGGAAGGAGCCGTAGGTATTTTTTGGAGGACTTGTATGAACAATGCTCTGACCATTCAACGCCAATTATATCGGTTTCAACTGAATTTGGTCGACGTTTTAACTTGCGAGCCAGATAGCTCAATTCTTGATCGGTAAGTATGCTCATGATCTTTTCTATTGATTTATTATTACCTTTTGTTTACCCTGGGATATAGGGTCCTACTGCGGCGACGACGCCTATTGCTATTGTTGCCACTAGGACTAGTGCCAGTCCTCTTGTGTTTGTTATCAAAACTGCGCTTTCCTGTAAGATGAGAGACAAGCGACTTGAATATCTTGACAGCATTGTTTGAGCTCGTTTTAGGACAAAGGATACTTTCGCTGGCTCGCTCGGGATGGGGCATCAATCCCATTACGTTTCCCTCAGAATTGCATATGCCTGCTATAAAATCAGTAGAGCCGTTAGGATCATCATCACTATATCTTAGCACGATTTGATTATTCTTCTTTAGTTCTTTTAACGTCTTCTTATCAGCAACATACCTGCCCTGCCCATGAGCGACAGGAATACTAAAAATTTCACGCTCCGAAAAAAGTTTTGTAAACGGTGTCTTGGTGTTGTCCACCCTCAATTTGGTCCACCTACATACAAAATTAAGTGAGTCATTCATGAGAAGAGCACCAGGAAGCATGCACGATTCCACTAGTATCTGAAATCCATTACAAATGCCTAAAACTGGCACACCTTCCTTTGCCATTTTTCTAATCTTATCCACAATAGGACTGTGAGCGGCGATAATGCCGGCACGAAGACGGTCCCCATATGAGAAACCTCCCGGAATAACAACTGCATCATATTTCGTGATCTTGTCACTTGTATGCCATATCAGGTCGGCTCTAATTTTGAGGTTATTAGTGAGAACCGAGTAAACGTCTTTATCGCAATTGCTGCCAGGAAAAACTACAATTCCAATTTTGTATTTTGTATTTTCCAGACGCTCCCAAATTGCTTGCATTCTTAACTCTTAATTCTACTACAAATACTCTCCGTTCTATATTATATATGTTGAATTTGTTTTAGATATACATAGGTCATTGAAAAATATCCTAGCTTGTAACGCATAATACAGTCGTTTGAATAATTGAATTTGCTTCGCCCCTAAGATGGCTTGGTCAGGGATCATAATAATGGAGCTCCTTGTTCAGCAACTCCTAGTGCATTCTACCAAATAAAGGATTACAAGGTTTTTATTCTTTATACAAAGACTAGTGATGATGGCTCAGGTAGTACGGGACATTATGACCAAGGAGATCGTAACAATTGATGAAGGCGAAACAGCGTTAGAAGCAGCCAGAATAATGGCAGAGAGAGGAATAAGTTCCCTAATTGTGGTGAAAGATGGTCTCCCTATGGGCATTATAACTGAACGTGACTTTGTCAAGAAGGTTTGTGCTAAACAATTAGAACCGTCTGTCATAAAAGTAGGAACCCTAATGTCAAAAATACGAACAATCGCGGATCCTGATACCCCTATCCAGGTTGCAGTGCAACGAATGGCCAATAAGGGCATTAGGCGGCTACCGATAATCCATGAGGGAAAAGTAGTCGGTATCATTACTGTCACCGACTTGGCCAGATACCTAAGGACAATAATGCTGTTAGAAGGGGCTTTGAGTCCGAATAAGACAAGAGGTTTTTGGTCCGCGAGTAGCAATGTTGATGATCATCCTGAGGATGATCATGACGAAAACAATGGAAAAGAAGGCAACAACGATGATGATGAAAATGAAAATGATGAAAATGCTAGCCGCCGCTTTAATGATAACTCAGACACGGCTACTACGACTACTGCTACCAGAGCCTCGGATACGCGCGTTCCTGCCAATTCTATTTTTTGAAAATTCTCGGCTTATTGTTATTGCGGTTCTTGTGCTTGTCAACGATTAACTCTCTTTCTGTTTCCAAAAATCACCATGTCATGCAGTCGATCCTACTAATTTGGATCTGAGGTTTGTATAGGAATCTTTTTCCACTTCTCTTGCTCTTTGTATTACATCCCTCTCAAGGTTTTCTTTGAAGCTTTCAATTTTGGTAGCAATTTTTTTGTCTTCCAGTGCAAGAATTTCAGATGCAAGGATTGCTGCGTTCTTGGCTCCGTTGATGGCGACAGTGGCCACCGGTACGCCTGCAGGCATTTGAACTATGGACATAAGAGAATCAAGACCATCAAGGCTGGTCGTTTTAATAGGGACTCCAATGACAGGCAACGGGGTGATTGAAGCGATCATTCCAGGAAGGTGCGCTGCACCGCCAGCACCAGCGATTATGACCTTGATTCCTCTTGTTTTTGCATGTCTGCCATAGCGAACCATCCGATTCGTCGTCCTGTGCGCTGAAACTATTCTGATTTCATATGAGATTCCAAACGTATCCAAAAAACGAGCGGCCTCAGTCATGACAGAAAGATCTGAATCACTACCCATAATAATCCCAACAAGATATCTTTTCGGTTTTGCTTTTGGTTTTGTCTTTGCCTGCGTCTTTTCTTTGAGTTTACTTTTGGTGCTCATTATTATTGTTCGCTCCTCACCATACTACCTACTAGATTGCTAACAATCTAGTATGATTTTGACTGCGTTTCTTGCAGTTTCTGCTTTAGATATGGCTTCTTCTACGGTTCGGGAGGTAATAGTTAAATGTCCTAGCTTCCGTCGGGGTTTTGAAATTTTTTTACCGTAGATATGCAATTTCAGGCCTGGTATAGAGAATAACTCTTCCAGTCCTACAATTTTGTATGGGCCCGAGCCATTTTCAGGTCCAAGCAAGTTTATCATAACGGCCGGACTTAGCAGTCTTGGTTTGGATAGCGGCAGATCAAGCACAGCCCTGATGTGCTGCTCGAACTGAGATATTGAACAGGCTTCAATAGAGTAGTGGCCAGAATTATGCGGTCTAGGGGCTATTTCGTTTATTACTACGTCATCGTTCGGAAGCACAAACATCTCGATTCCGAAAATACCAGCACCTTTTAGCGCACCGAGCGTTTTTTGGGCAACTTCTTGTGCTTTTAATAAAACTTTGTCTGAAATCCTAGCAGGTGCGATCGTCATATCCAGAACATTGTTTACATGTATATTTTCTGTAACTGGAAATGATTCGATCTGTCCACTTGGATTCCTTGCTGTCATTACGGATATTTCTTTTACAAATGGTATGAATTGTTCTAGCATGCATTCTTTATCTTGAAAGGTCATAAGCCCCTGCTTTATGTTATCGCTAGAAGTAATCAAAAAATTACCCCTGCCATCATAAGAGTTCTCTGAAGCTTTGAGCATGGCAGGAAAACCATAAACTTCACAAAGCTGTTCAAGCTGAAGTTGAGACCTGACGATATCGAATTTAGCGACAGGAATATTGTTATCCTTCAAGAAAGATTTTTGCCTGTATTTGTTTTGAATTATTCTTAGCGTTTCAGGCGATGGATACACAGGATATTTTTCTGATTGTAGATCTTTGAGCGCAGTAGAATTTGCAAGCTCGATCTCGTATGTGAGTACGTCAGACATAGCCGCCAGCTTTCGTATCGCGGCCTCGTCCTTAAAATCTGCTACAATGGTTTCGTCTGAAACAAAAGAAGCAGGACAATCATGGGTCGGATCGAGTATGATAACCTTCAATGACATACGCTTTGCTTCTTGAGCTATCATCTTACCTAGCTGTCCTCCTCCGATTATTCCTAAGCGTATTGGATTTTTCATTGATATCGCCATTTCTGAGTCCCTTGCCGGCACGTTTTTGCTTTTGCTTTTGGTTCCATCCGCTCTTTGCTCTCTTTGTTCCTGTCCGGTTATAATATGACCCACGGTGCTCTACCTACCCTCCCTGCCTGATTTTAAGCTGAGCATGCAATTAAAAGTGTTATTCTTTGGTGGTTCAAATGCAAACAATGGTAGTCCCATGTTGATCTTATTAACATGAGTTCTGGCAAGTAGTCTTTCTACGCAGTACCTTCCTTAGGTATCAGCGACCAGCTACCTGGGTCAGCGAGTCAATTATTGTGTTTGGTAGCCTATATTTAATACCCTATTCTCGTTGTAGCTTTTTTTAAAATTAGTCAACGGTACTTTAAAAAGAGCGAGTCGTTTTTTACCAGTTATGACTTTGAAGGGCAAGGTTGCAATCGTGACTGGGGCTGGCGGAGGAGTCGGTACGGCTATAACAAAGAGATTGGCTGCCAGTGGAAGCAAGGTCGTTTTAGTAGGAAGACACAGAGAGAAGCTAACAAAGATAATTTCCGAGGTAGGCGATAAAAAGAATCACTTGGCTGTCACCGCCGACATCACAAAAGAGGCCGAAGTACTAAACGTCATAGACCAGACCATATCAGCTTTTGATAGAATTGATATTCTTGTAAATAATGCAGGCGTTTTGAATGACCCTACGTCTTTTCATATGATGACCGACGATCAATGGTCCTCACTAATTAACACCAACATACTTGGGACGCTCAGACCGACGAAGGCAGTTTTACCCATCATGATGGAAAGAGAGCAAGGTAGCATAATAAATATCTCTTCGATACTTGGTCTACGTGCAATTCCCAATGTTCCATTCTCTGTTTACGGCTTGACTAAGGCTGCGGTAATAATGTTCACAAAGAGTATTGCTGTGGAATACGGTCAATACAATATTCGAAGCAATTGCATAGTTCCTTCGACCATACGCGGACCTGTTATTGATCCATATTTTCAAGATGAGAACGCTAAAAAAATACTCGAATCGTCTTTTCCTCTACGCAGAATTGGTGAACCAGAGGATATTTCGGGGGCGGTTTACTACCTTTGCTCAGAAGATGCGAAATGGGTGTCCGGGTCGATTATTACTGTCGATGGTGGGATATCTGCAAGACAGTGATACACATAGTATAGATGGATAGATAAGGCTCACTTTTCATTACTAGAACTATATATAGATTAAAAGAATTATAAACCAGTTCTTTTCTTGTAGCAGTTATCATAATAAATAAGAATAACAAAAAATAAATGGATTAGCATAGGTAACTTCCTAGCCTAGTAATAATAAATGTCGCTCAAAACGAGTGACCGATTCAATGACAACGAGCGGCTCCCCACTGTTGATATTTATGTATGTGCCTCTTTATTGAGCATAGAAGTGTTCCTCAAAACTAGAGGAACTACTTTTTTCATAATTATTTCATGGAAATTAGCGGTTCGCTTATCGAGCGTAATTAACAAAACATAAGAAAGCCTGTTTGTGTTGTCGGTGATAGGGATAGTCGCCCTAATCAGCTTTGCGTAGTGGGAAGATGCATACACTATTTTACCCAAAAGATACTCCCATCTCAATCTAGTAAACTGACGAGTTGCGGCTGTAATGGCGTATTGTGCCCTTTCTTCAGCGTTTAGTAAAGGTTTCAAACCCTGTCTAAAGCTGCTCGCCAGGAGCCTGCCGTCCTCGTCCGCTATTCCTGCAAATCTAAGCGAAGAGTCTAGCGATATAACATCGTTACAAAGTTGTTCAAATAGCTTATAATCCAATACCTAGATCGATATACTCGGAGCTATTTTTGATTTTTGTAGCTGTATCTGTATCTGTATTCGTTTTGTATTTGTGTATAGTTACGATTACGTAACAATACACAACGGCAACGGCTCTAATATTCTCCACACGATATCGGTGAAGACAAAAAATACGGATTAATATAGGTAGTCAAAAATCATGTGAAGGCATCTGGCATTACGTTCCTACAAAATAAGCATTGGTTAGCTTGTTTTTTTTCTTCCTTTGCTGTCAGAACTCTCTTTAGAGGACGATATGATAGAGCGTCGTTAAAGATAATGATAATATAGGTAATGATTCTAATCGGTGTACTAATCTGCTTAGTAGTATTATTTATGAAGATACAACAAGACTCGTATGTTTTATTATTTTATAGCCAGAGCAAAAAATGGCTTACAAAGGTCACTTTAGAGAAGAAATTCCATACTCACTTGGGTGTTATAGATGTCAACTCAGTTATTGGAATGGATTACGGGTCTTCGATATTGACCACAGAAGGAAAAAAAATCTACCTTCTAGAGCCTACTATTTACGATTACGTCATGAAATCAAAGAGAAGCACGCAGATTGTCTATCCTAAAGATTTAGGTTTTATCGCAGCTCGGACAGGACTAAAGAATGGATCGAGAGTCTTGGAAGTAGGTACAGGAAGCGCCGCTCTCACCACATTCATGGCAAGCATAGTGAAGCCGAACGGACATGTTTACACGTTTGACATAAATGAGAATTTCTTGGCGATTGCTAGACAAAATTTGGAGAAAGCCGGAATGAGTGAGTATGTGACCATACACAACATAGATGTTCACGGTGGCATTTCTTTGACCGACATTGACATTGCAATCGTTGACCTTGGCGACCCGTGGAGCGTGCTGAAGGAAGTTCATCAAGCACTGAAGGGAAGTGGATCATTTGCGGCTATATGTCCAACAATGAATCAGCTCGAAAAAACATCTATGGAGCTAAAACAAAATGGTTACATCGACGTAGAATCTATTGAATTAATGATTCGTAACATAGAGGCAAGGGAGGGAATGACAAGACCATCGATGAGAATGATAGGCCACACCACTTATTTGATTTTTGCAAGGAAGGCGTCAATAGAATCAGTATGAACATCGTAGCATACTCGGAAGATAAACCAAATAGAACTTCTTCTACCGATTACGATAGGAGGCATATTCGTGATGTTATTAGTACGTCACTTCATACGTTTAGCATACGTCATGGTAATTGTGTTAGCATTCTTGGTTGGTTGCGATATCAGATGCGTCATCGACTAGGTAATTGGAAATTAAATTGAGTCCCTTTTGTGATGGCATGTCTTTGTGCGAAACCAGCTACGGTTTCTAGTACATACAGAGAGTCTGCATCAGGAGTATATGTGGGACAGTCCAAAATGGTTAAGCAAGGCTGCAAATTCTGCTTAAAGTAAACTGTCGTGCCTTTTCTATCAAGCCAGAATATGTCAAGTGGGAATTTCATTTCTTTCATCCAAAATCCATACCTACCAGGAGATTGCATCACGAAAAGCATACCCTGATTCTCTGACATCTTTTCTCTTCCCGATAGACCTCTGCTCTGCTGCTCCGGAGTGAGGGCTAGATCAACAAAAAGCGTGGTATTCTTTGTTGTTACCGTAGTCCTCAAGTATTGGTCTTGTGCGGAACTATGTATTGGACCGGCGAACAGGTTTGTAACTTCGCTGGAGACTCCAGAAAAAATGTTACCAGATTCGAAATTAGAAAAATAAAATATAATGCCAGCAGTTCCGGCAGCAACTGCTGCTATAAGTAATCCAACTACAGTCTTCGATGAGTATCTAGTCAATGCAGGATGATAGCAGAATATTGATATTAATATATCCTCGTGAATTATATAGATATATAACTAAGTATCGATCGCAGGACCGTTTTTAAAAAAAATACCTCAAAAATAAGGTGGGAAAAAATACCTCAAAGTTAGCTAAAAGAATTATAGAGTTGAAGATATGAACTCAAAAAATAAATGGATAAATAAATAAAAAAATAGTGCACGAATTTTGTGTGACCCTATCGGGCCACGAAGTCTAATGCCGTAACGCTATTTAGCGATTGATTGCTTCTATATGCATGGTGTCGTTACTGGCCACCAAACAATTTTCCTATTACTGGGATTTTGGCTAATGGGTTGGTATTATTTTTGGCCTGCCCTCCACCGGCTGTTTTGTTGGCTGCTGAACCTGCTGCGCTAGATGCATTCTTTGCTGCTGAGCTTGCTCCAGCTGATGTCTTGTTGGCTGCTGAACCTGCTGCGCTAGATGCATTCTTTGCTGCTGAGCTTGCTCCAGCTGATGTCTTGTTGGCTGCTGAACCTGCTGCGCTAGATGCATTCTGTCCTGCTGAGCTTGCTCCAGCTGATGTCTTGTTGGCTGCTGAACCTGCTGCGCTAGATGCATTCTGTCCTGCTGATCCTGTTGAACCTGATGAGCCTCCCGATGCTGAACTGGTGGTGTTCTTTTGGCTTGTTGTAGTCGCTTCAGCTGCTAGTCCCTTCAAACCAGGCTTGTTGCCAAGGGGTGTGTTGGATGACATAATTTGAGAAGCGTTTGGTCCTGTTATCTGCTGTAGTTGAGAAGCGCTTCCAGCTGCTTTAGGCCCACCTTTTACGGTCGCAACGGTTGAGCTAGGGGTAGTTGTTGCATTACCACCTCCGCCACTGGAACCAGAACTGGCACCTTGTTTTTGGCTAGTTGCATTACTGCCTCCACCGGCAGCACCTCCGCCACTGGAACCAGAACTGCTGCTTGAATTACTTGTGCCTGTTGAACTTTTAGTAGCATTCGAAGTACTGTTTGTTTGTGCAAAGACCTGCCATGGATGGCCTGCATAGTTTAAAAATAGTCCTGAGGCCAGAGCTATCACAAATCCTGCAATTATAATAGTTCGCATTGGTTTAAAAAACACAATATCCAATTTTAACCTTTTATCATAAACGTCTCATAGCGATAGTTGTCTTGTTGAGCCTACGCAGAAAATGCTATGATGTATATAAACCTATAACAATGTAAAATAGGCTTCTGACTTAGCTGTATATCTATGCTTTTTACTCATGCTCTTCTTTGATTTTTATAATTGGTAGATTTTGTAATTACAAAAATTAAACTGGGAATACAAATCGATGTCTGTTATTGCTTGCTTAAAAATACCCTAATCTTATCGCCGGTGAGAACAGCATTCACAATTTCTCTTCCACTATCCGATCTCTTGTCAAGTTTTATTCTGGCTTTCTTCCCAATCTGGCTGCTCAGTATAAATTCGTCTTCCTTATAGATATCGACCATTTTTCCAATTGCTTCTTTAGCTACGGTGATCATGACGGAAGAACCTGCCTCTGTAATATCGAACTCAATCTCTTCTCCAAGTGCAGGTCGTTTCACGTCAACGTCAATCTTGATTCCAAGCATCTTTTCGAGTTCTGCGACTGTCGAGCCGCCTCTTCCGATTATTCTGGGTATCACATCGTTGGCCACTCGTACTTGTACTCTGTTATCAGATATCATCTCTATTTGAGCAGCAGGATCAAATCTCCTTATTACATCCTTGATTTTGGACTCTGCTAGCTTTTTCATAGCGTTGTCTTCTTGTTTAGATTTACTTATGGCTGAAATCGGTACGATAACGTTTTCTTCTCCATACGTGTATATCTCGTATTCAACTTGATTGCTTTCAAAATCACGAACCTCTACCAGAGGCCTCGCCAGATCAGATTCAGTCATCCCAGAGGGAACTCTAACTGTGAGCGTTATATCGTACACTTTCTGAATTGATCCTCCTCTGATAAAGATAATCGTATCTAGAATATGAGGTATCATTCCCAGTTCAAGACGACCTATAAATCTTTGAACAGAGTCAAGCGGGCTGCTGGCATGAACGACCCCTACCATACCTACACCTGCAAGCCGCATGTCAGAAAAGACTTCGAAATCTTTAGCCCTTCTGACTTCATCAAAAATAGTATAATCTGGCCTGACCAGCAGGAGTATATCCAAAGCCTTTTCGAAGCTGCCTTCAAGTGGTGCATATTGGGTAACTTGTTGTGGAACCTGAAGGTCACGCGGAGACTCAAATGTTTTGACTATTTTGCCCTTTTTGACATAGAATTCTGCTAACCCACTTGCAAATGTACTTTTGCCTGAGCCAGGGGGTCCAGATATAATAACTCCCTCCGCTTTTCCCGATAATCTATCCATCAATTTGTCTGTCAGATTATAATCATCAAGTGATAGCTTTAAAATTGGCCTAACAATGGTGATCTCAATTCCATCTGAGAACGGTGGCCTGGTAATTGCAATTCTAAATTTTCCATATTGGATTACGGTGGCACCATTTAAAACTATTTCAACATTTCCTTGAGGGCTTACTCGAGACGCCTCTGAAATTTCTTTTATAATATTCGTTAGATCGGCTTGTGAAGTAACTTGTTCGCTTAAAGTGACTAGGCCAAAGTCTCCGGGTTTCCCGCGTTTTGCCATAGGCTGTACTCCTTCTTTGAGATGAACGCTCATGGTATCTTCGTCAAAGTACTTTTCAAATTCTAGATTTGTCACTTTGGTTGGGGCTCTTATATGAATAGATTGTATACCTTGTGCCTCGGCCACCTCAGCTTGAACATAGTCAGCCGTGATAAGCACAGCGTTTTCTTGCAAAGCTATATCTTTTATTATCGAATCGATTCGACCGTGCTTTGCCAGTCGTATGTCATCCAAGTTAGGTCTTTGACCGGTGAACCGGATTGCGATTCCTCGATGGCTGCATAGATCTCTTATCTTCTTGACTTCATCTAGGCCCACAAACCCATGTTCTTTATTCGTGGATGCTTGGGATTGCAATTCGTCGACTACAGCCACCGGTATTATAATTTCGCTGTTATCGTCAATTACCTCTTTGGATTCTAGCATTTTGGTAATCTCCCCGTCAATTATGATGCTAGTGTCTATAACAAACCTCTTTATGGCAACCAATTTGATATATTGGAGTTATAACCGGGGCTTAAAGAATTTTTTTAATTGAGATCCGGCAAGAGGCTGAATTTAGCTAGTCTTATATCCATATGTCTAATCAGGCACATGGATACTATGCTATCGTTGTCATTACAATAAAGATAAAGTGTGTAAAACAATTCAAGATTCGTTTAGGACGTATATTCCAACGACGATCGTAGCTGAAGTTATCTATTATATCTAAACTCGAATAAAGAAATAAAATAAAAAAGCCTATCAGTTTGCAAATTGTTTTATTTTCTACAGGCATGTTAATTTTATTGCTATTGTCACCTACTTCTTAACTTTATTGTAGAGTGTTTAGATTAAGAGTATACTATAATCTGTAGCTTATCAATTATTGATAATAGATAATTAAAGATTGAAGATTGATTGTATTTAATAGTATATCTATCATATATTGTCTATAGTATATTAACTATTATATACTTCAGCAACTAAATTTTAAATTCTATATTCTGTATAATACATTATTCTAGTATTTTACTTTGGTTTTAAATCACATTTTATCCAAAGGGGTTACGCCAAGCAAAGTTAGTGCTTTTTTTAGCATAGACCCAAAAGCCTTTACGAGTACCAGCCTGCTATGCATAACTTGTGGATCTTTTTCTCGTAAGACAGATACTTTTTCATAAAATAAATTGAACTCTGTCGCAAGCGTATAAGCATATTTTGCAATTAGCCTCGGATCAAGGTTTTTGACAACTTCTTCCAAGACTATATCGAATTTCGCCAATTCCTTAATGACTCTGTGTTCTGGCTCTGACGTCAACAAATCATACCTTCTTTCCGAATAGTCCTGGTCTGATTTTTGTAGTATGTGTAGTGACCGAGCATAAGCATACTGCAGATATGGTCCTGTGTCGCCTTCCAAGTTTAGCGACTCTGATATATCAAATGTTATCATCTTACCCAGGTCTTGTTTTATTAAGTTGTACCTGAGTGCTGACACAGCGATTTCTTCTGCTATTTCGTCTGATAATCTGGTTGACATGTCTGGATTTCTCTTTCTGACTTCTTCATGAGCCTTGGTGTGAAGACGATCTAGTACGTAATCAGCATCGATGTTGATCCCCTTTCTTCCTGACATATGTATGAACTTTTTATCGCCTATATCTAGCCCCAATGCGCTAGCAGTCTCAGAACTAATGCTGACTGATTCGTAAGCGAGATGGTAATATTTCTTACCATCCGTATGTAATTGGTCTAGAACTTTAGAGATTATCCTTTGCAGCCTCTCTTGCCTGACGTCAGTAATCGTAATCGCAATATCAGCAGAACCAAACTCTGGGTGCTTTGCTCCGCTGTTAGTTGTTGATGTGGATTTGGAACTAGAACTTAGAGTCGTGGCCCAAAGAGGAGTGCCGTCCCATTGCTGAGAAAATATATAGTAATTAAACGGATCATGCACTACACCAAGTTTCCACGCAGCGTATGGGATGTCCTTTGCGATATAGGTGGCTGTTCCATTGCTCCTTACTATTACTTTGTCATCCTCACCTTCAATTTTTAGGATCCAGCAACCATTGTTTTTGCCACTGGTTTCTAATTGGGATATACCTTTTTGCTTTAAGATGTCAAAAGATATATCCCATAACTTCGAGTGGAGAATCTGAGATTCAAAGTTGAGCAAATCATAGCGTGTTTTCATTCGCCACGAGGTTTTTAGTTGATCTTTTAAGACACGCGTCGTAATTTCAGACGAAAACTTTGCAATGTCTGATGTACCCTTTTCGATTTCAGCTAGCACCAGCTGCCTTTTTTCCTCTAATGATTTATCCTTTTGATAGAGCTCATTTACCTTTACATAAACCTCATCACAATAATGGTCGAATTTTATGAATTTTCTGCCGTCTTTATTCTCATTCTCTTTCTCTTTGGCCTCGTTATCATAGTCGTCTTTAATGTGCTCATTGCGGTTATCTGTGCTGCTCTTAATAGTTCCGTTATCTTTTGGATGGACTGGGAAACCGGCAAATTTAAATCCGACAATAATATCTGCGACTTGTAAACCAGAGTCATCAATATAATTTAGAACGGCTGCATCGTGGTTAGTAGCTCTCATTATTCGATAAAGGGAATCGCCAATAACCATGTTCCGAATGTGTCCAATGTGCAGGGCCTTGTTCGGATTAACGCTTGTATGTTCAACCAAAACTCGCTTGCCATGCCCCAAGTCTGAAAAGCCAAAGTTCGGGTCATCTAGTATTGGATCTAAGGTAGCTTCAGCCAATTTCGTGAAATTAACCCTGAAGTTGATGTAACCTGAAGGATGGGTCTCTACTGAACGTATAAATGACGAATTTTTATTATCTTTGTGCTTCTCAGAAATGTAAGGTCTGAGACACTTGTCGACAATTTCATTTGCGATATCAAATGGACGTTTCTTATGACTCTTGCTAAGCTTAAAGGCTATATTGCATGCCAAGTCACCATATTCCTCTCGTGCTGGTTCTGAAACGTCAAAATTTTGCTCTTCCTGAACAGAGTTAGAATAGCCTATCTTTTCGATAGCAGATACTAACGCTCTACGAATTTCATCTATTACGTAACGATATGTCATTGTCCCTTGACCCTAATCCCAGAAAATTAAAAGCAACGTAATCTACTGCATCCACCAAGCCGACCCCTTCTGCACCTGATACTACGTGTCTTGCTTTTGCTTTCACAAAGTCAGCTGCATGATGGAGTGCAATACTATATCCGCACATGTCAAACAAGGGAATATCAGTTTCGCTATCACCTATGGCTACGGTATTAGCAGCATTCAAGTCAAGGATATCTAGTGCTCTTTTGAGGCCAGTTGCCTTATCTATTCCTTTTTCGTTGATATGAAATGCATATTTGCTATCACTAAGGTATAGTGCCAAATCATTCTCTTGCAGTATTCTGCGTCCTTCATTTATATCAAAGGTCCTAAGCAGCACTACCTCTGTCATTCTTTCAAAAACCGGCTTGACTTGTACGCCGTCAATATTTTTTCTTAAGAGATCGTATCCTTCCAAACACCTTTCTTTGTTGGCCAGAAGAATGTGCTCCTGAGGAGCAGTTGTAACGACGCCGCCATTTTCACCGACACCTATTTTTGTTGTACCGGCGTAAACAGCAAGCAAAAAAGCTTCTATTGACGAACGTCCTGTAACATAAATTACATGATAACCAAGCTTTACCAAGTATCGCAAGCTAACAATGGCAGGCAAATATAACATACCGCCGCCGTTTTCCGTGAGCGTACCATCTATATCAACTGCAAAGGCACGAATTGAGACCAATACCTGCGGAAAAGAAAAAAGAATTTTGAAATATAAGTGTAGTGTGCTAAGGGATCTTGTGGTATAGCATTCCCTTCAGCTAATTATCTAGTTGAAAAAAATTTTGTGTCGCTACAATTTAGGAACTTCTGGCACTACATTAGCAACGCTATTTGGCTTTTGCAAATCATTTGCTGATAAGGGAACAAGTGGAGCTGGTGATGGTGATGGCGTAAGCTTTTGTTGTATCGGATTTTGATAATTCTTTTGCACTGTACTCTGTAGTCGTATACGCCTGTCTGCTAATGACTTTTGTTTGGTTATGTTTACCTTGATCTTAAATCCAAATTTGCCATTGTTGCTCCATTTTTCAAGGTCAACAACGGTTCCCGATCCCACAAGTCTGTCACCTTCGCGCGTAACAACCGTAAAGTCAGTTTTACCTCCTTTTTTTATTAAAGAAATCTTTTCGTAAAAGTGATGCCAGTCAAGGGGGTTCTTTACGAGTGCCTGCAAAGAAAGGATGTCGCCTATGTCTAATTCCGTTATATAGGACGAAAGAAGTTCAAGGCCGCAAATTTTGGCATACATATTCAATGAGATATGCACATCATACCATATAATAGTTTTGGATTATGTTTAATATCTGTTAGCTAATCCCAAAAATTTCCGAGTAATGATATATAATTTCTATCAAATAAGACTGATTTTACAAATTTTTTTATTCTGGGGACTAGATCTATGGGCCTCACCTACGATTAAATAACAAAGGGGTGATTATAGCTCGCATCGGGCCCGTCGCCCAGCTAGGATAGGGTGCTGATATAATGTACTGCATCTAGCACAAGCCTCCGGAGCCAGTTGTCGTGGGATCGAAGCCCACCGGGTCCGCTTTGATATCAGTACCAAAATATGGCTCAAGTAGCGGAAAGAAATGCTAGTGAGAACCAGATTGGTTCTAGACTTGTCAATAAAATAAAATAAAATAAAATCTATCTACAGCGCTTGCATATAACAGATTAAATAAAATGACATTGAAGGGCTATAACTGTCTGAGAGTAAATTACTATTACTATTATTATTATTATTATTATGATATGTAGTATGTCACGCTAGTATACTATGTCGATTTGTTCGGCCAGAACGGTCTTACCAATCAAGAAACCATCGCACTCGACTTCATGTCCTATGTATTGATTCATTTGTGGATCACCAAACACAGGCCCATTCTTTCTGCGCAGGACATATCGCCCATTTGTAGTCTCGATAAAAACTGTTTCACGCTCGCTCTTGCTTCCCTTACCATATGTGCCCTCTGTGATTCGTCCGCGAAGACGAGTGACCCTGATTGGTTGTGCAGAACTCATCACAACAAGCTTTATCGTTGGTGATATATACGGTAGCCGATGATTTGGCCGTTTAATTCCTTAGCTACTATAGCTACTCCACGCCTTACTTTATCGTTAACACCTCGATGCGGCGGGGTGCCAATAGCGACGTGGTACCTAGATGGCGTGCTCCTGATCTTTGTCGTTCGTCCTCTAGAAGTCGGTGCTGCTTTTACACCGTATGCAACGAAGCTCTGTTTTTCGTCTAGCCCGGCAAACTTGGCTATATTAGAGAGCGCAGCTTTGGTTGACTCCCTAAGTTTTCCTCCTGCGACTGGTTTGGAGGCAGTGGGTTTTGTCTGCGTAAGAAAATCACCAGCCAGCTTCATCTTCTCTCTGCGTTCAGTACGAAAGAACCGCTCAGCTTCGGCTGGCGCCACACCGGTGGGCACCACTGTCGCACTTGGTTCTGCAATAGGATGAATACTGGGATCGCCAAGCAAATAGAACTGTGCTAGCGTTTTTAGGTCAACTGCGTCCATTTGTGCATTCCGTCCCACAAACTGCTGGCGCGCTATCAAAGCAGCATGGCCTAGAGAGGCACCGTCCAATACATTTTGCAAGAAATATTGGCAAATAAGATCTGCAGAACCGTTTCCAGCTTCGGGACCGTAAGCGATCGTCGTACTGCCAAAATATCCGTATCCTCCTTGCTCTAAATAGCTTTGACATATCGGCTGATCGATGGCCAATGTCATAGAATCGTATAGTTGTGCGCCATAACAACATTCCACTGCTGCGACCGTGCCTTCAATAATTTGTCCGGTAGTAGTTTGGGTCGTAAGTGATACAGGATAGCTATTCTCGTGTTGGCCGTAAAACTCTGGACTGGCGCTGCCACCGTGACAGTTGATAAAGTGCATACGGTTGTGTAACTCACCAGCCGCGTAGTCGGGTCCCGAGGGCGGTGCTAAAAGCAACTTGTTAGCATTTCCGAATACGTTACTTATGCTAAGCCGAGTCGAGTCCTGCCACACCTCTGCAGAAAGTCCAAAGTAGCTCTTGTATTGTTCCCGTGTTAACTTCTTATACTCTGTGGCAGTTTTTAATAGCGTGATTAGATAAGACGGCTCTTTTGCGCCGACGAGATCTGGCAACCTTCCGACAACTCGAGTTGGGCCTACAAACCGAGCAGGGTCTCTCGAATAAGGTGCGTCGCACGCGTACGGCAGGTCTCCCCATGCCTGAACATCGCTATCGTCTTCAGGCCTGTCTGGCCTGTACGCAGGGTTATCTAGGTCCTGGTGTGGTAATACATCTGGTGCACCTAAAATCATTAGATAGTGCGGGTTAGAAGATTTGAACACGGCATCAATTGCTTGTTTGTTCTCACGTGGATCTAAAGGATTCGTCACGCTATGGGTACGCATCTGTTTTTTATCATCTAAATATAGAATTCTGCTCCTAATTCCTCTCTTCTCGTCTGCAGAGACTAAGTTCGAGATCCCATTTTCTATTTTCTCAAGTCCATCGCTACTGTATTTGCCCAATAGCGATTTACGGTTAGTAACTATGACCTTGTCATACAAATGATTCATTATTATCAGATTGAGTAATGTATCTAAAGTTTATCATCTTCGCTTACAGTCATTTCTAATAAGCCGGCAAAGATATCAATGCCTTAAAATCTCTAACACATCAACTCAAATTCGTTACTTTACAGCTCTTAGGCATAGCAGATCATATAGTATAAAGAATACATAAATCCTAGATATGCGATCAGAATCTGTGCTTTTCACCAATTTAAGGAACAATCAGCCAAATTATGAATCAGAAAATAATTCAGCTCAAAAAAAAAGTGGCCCTATGTGCTTCATAGTTCCAGAGTACATTAACAAACACATAATTGAAAAAGGAACAGAGGATCAAAAGCGAAGGGCATGGCAAACTCTTATTCTTACGGAGCAACTACGAGGCCGTAGAAATGTTACTGGATCTCTACATACACTTTTCGCTCTGGCAGACAAGCTCCATCGCACAATTTTTGATGCTAAAAATTCAGAATCCCTTCCAGGAAATATGGTTCGAAGCGAAGGTGCAAAACCAAAAGGGGGACGCAATGTAACTGAGGCTTATGATTATTCTGGAGATACATACGATTTTTACAAGGATATATTCGAGAGAAACTCAGTAGACGGCAAAGGCATGCGGCTGGATTCTACTGTGCATTACGGTGAGCAATACAATAATGCATTTTGGAATGGCACTCAGATGGTTTATGGTGATGGAGACGGTCAGATTTTCAACAGATTCACCATGTGTTTGGATGTTATAGGACACGAGTTGACACATGGAGTCACCCAGTACGAGGCGGCTCTTGAATATCAGGGCCAGCCAGGTGCATTGAACGAAAGCCTTTCGGATGTTTTTGGCGTTCTTATCAAACAATACAAACTGGGTCAAACCGTCGATAAAGCAGATTGGTTAATTGGTGCAGGTTTGTTTTCGAGAAAGGTCAAAGGTATTGCACTGCGATCAATGAAAGAGCCTGGGACAGCATACGACGACCCAACAATTGGAAAAGATTCTCAGCCTGGTCATATGAGAGACTATGTTAACACTTCTAGCGATAACGGCGGAGTACATATTAACTCTGGTATACCTAATCATGCGTTTTACTTGGCTGCTATGGAGATTGGAGGAAAGGCATGGGAAAAAGCTGGCAAGATATGGTATATCACATTGAGGGATAGGTTAAGAGAAACATCTGATTTTCAAGAAATGGCAAATCTCACATACGGGGTAGCAGGAACAATATTTGGAAAGGATAGCAAGGAGCAAAAAGCTGTATTCAAGGGTTGGGAAGGTGTCGGATTGTCCCCAAAGAAATTGAAGAAATAATAACGATGTAAAGTCAATAGCAACAACAATAATAAGAATAAATAAAACTGCGTACAATAAAGTAGGCTAGATTTATAACGTAATGAAAATACATCTTGAACGAAGTGGGGGCTTTGCTGGAATTACCAGTTCAACTACGGTAGATACGAAAGCCCTTACTCCAACAGATGCAAACGAACTGCAGAACTTGCTACACAAATCCAACCTTTTAGAACGCTCTGCAAAGTCAGCTCAGCAATCAAAATCTCAACAATCTGATTCTCAGAAACCCAACCCTAATACGAAAATGAAAAAAGGTGCTGCAGATTACTTTACATACAAAATTACTATCCAAAATGGAGATAAGGAACAATCAATGGAGTGCAATGATGTCGATATGCAATATGACGTAAAAGGACTGGTCGATTTTGTAACAAAGCATGGTCAAAAGTAATTTGAATACATTTTAAATCCGTTCATGTTTTACAAGATCGTCAGCTGTTTATTGTATGTCTATTGTCTAGAATATAATCAGAAAGCTAGAAAATATAAATAAACAAATAGCAAGAAACAAAGAGAAGTACACTACGAATAGGAGGAGGAGAAAAGTGCCATTATAATGTCAAATTCTTCTTCAGTATCAATTCCGATCAATCGCTGTTTAGAAAATGAGAGCAGAGCACAAATGCGCATTTTGCAAGCAGATTTAGTCATCCCAAAAGAGCCCAATGGAATAATTTTATTTTGTCATGGAAGCGGAAGCGGAAGGAACAGTACAAGAAATAGATACGTTGCAGAAGCTTTGAATAAAGATGGTCTTGCCACACTGCTGGTCGACCTTCTCACAGTAGAGGAAGAACAAGCCGATACACGAGCCCAGAAAATGCAATGTAAAATTCCAGGGCTTTTATTAAATAAATTTAATGTTAAACTGCTAGCAGATCGGGTTATATCTATTACCGAGTGGATTTCGTCCAATGAAGATATCAAGAATCTGGTTTTAGGTTATTTTGGAGCTAGCACAGGCACAGCCGCTGCTCTAATTGCAGCTGCTGCTATGATCAGCTCCAATTCAGATAAGCCATTAGATCAGCAGATTCAAAAAGAAACATTGGCAAGAGGAGGAGGAGGACAAGAACAGGTAAAAGAAGAACCGGTGGCGCTAACCTCATCTAAGATGAAGCTCGGTGCCATCGTATCACGAAGTGGAAGACCTGATTTGGCAGGATCAGAAAATCTAGGACGGGTAAAAGTTCCGACTTTATTCATCGTCGGGGGAAACGATCACAACCAGGTCATATCATGGAACAAAGATGCGCTGAAATATCTTGGCTCGGAAAAGAAAAAGTTAGTAGTTATTCCAGAAGCATCACATCTTTTTGAGGAACCTGGCACCTTAGAAGAGGTGGGAAGGCTCGCAAGCGGCTGGTTCAGATGTTTCTTTCAGATATTGCGCCATCAAGAGACAAAGTAGCCTGCCATTATTGAGCAGATATTCAAGCAAATCCTAGAATTGATTAATTGCAACATTAGGCCAAGACGGCATCGCATTCTCCACATTTTTGTGGCCTACGATGTTTCCTAAGAGCTTATCGTATTAATATTATTCCACAAGCAGTTTTGATGATATCTCTTTAACAACTATTGATTTGATATTTACAAATTCTCTTATTCCAAATTCAGAAAGCTCCCTACCTATACCTGAGCTTTTTATTCCTCCAAACGGCAGTCTTGGATCTGATCTTACCATCTCATTGACCTTGACTACTCCGCTTTGAATCTCCCTAGCGATTCGTAAACCTCGCTCAAAATTGTTAGTCCATACACTTGCACCCAGTCCAAATTCCGAATTATTTGCCTCCGATATAGCCTCCGCTTCGTTCTCTACCACCACAACGGGCGCTACAGGGCCAAACACTTCTTCCTTCAAGATATCCATCCCACGGGTTACACCATATACCACGGTAGGCTCATAGAAGTAACCATTACTTCCAGTTACATTTCCACCACACAATAATTTGCCTCCTTTTGACTTTGCGTCTTCGACTTGTCGTATTATTGTATCCCTCTGGGATTCTCTAACTAGAGGTCCTACAGTTGTCTTTGGATTCATCGGATCCCCAACTACTTCTAGCTTGATATTTTCTGTCAGTAATTTAACAAATGGTTCAGCCACATCCTTTACGACGATAAACCTCTTTGCCGCTATACAGCTCTGTCCTGTGTTTAATAATCTTGACTGGGCTGCTTGTCTAGCAGTATGACTCAAATCTGCGTCTTCTAATACAACAAAGGGATCGCTTCCGCCAAGTTCTAAAACGCATTTTTTCAAACCTTCTGAAGCAAGTTGTGCGACTCTTTTGCCGGTACTAACACTACCCGTGACTGATACGGCATCAATCTTTGATCTAACAAGTGTCTCACCTACTCTGTAATCACCGATAACTAGCTGAAATACGTACTCAGGCAAGCCAGATTCATCCAGCGCCTCACTAATTTTTATCGCAGAACCAGTACATACGCTTGAGTGCTTCAATATTGTCACGTTTCCTGCTATGAGTGTAGGTACAACATATCGCATAGCTTGCCAAAAAGGAAAATTCCATGGCATTATGCCTGCTACTATACCCAGAGGCTCAAACGCAACGAAGCTTTTGCGAAACTCAGTTGGTATTATGTCGTCTCTCAGAAAAGATTCTGCATATTCAGAATAGTATTCACATAGCCAAATGCATTTGTCTATTTCTGCGTACGATTGGGTTATCGGTTTGCCCATTTCCTCTGTGACAATCTTTGCATCTTGTTCCCTGTTCTTCTTCAGTACTTTGGCTAGGTTTTTTATGTAATCACAGCGTTCCAAAACATCTTTTCTTTTCCAGTTTTCAAAACCTATTGTTTTTGCATTATTTACTATTTGAGATATTTGTTCTGTAGGAGTAATACCGTACGAAGCGATAAGTTTTCCTGTTGCTGGATTAATAGTCGATATTTCGTTACGAGTGACGCCTACCTGCATATACTCAATACACATTTCGCCCTAATAAACTTGAATAATGGCATTATGAATTTGAAATAAATTTTACATAATTTAGGCAACTTCCAAAATCTATGCATCTTTCAGATAAAATTGAGAATAATATATACTGCTAATTGCTCATATGTCATATGGCCGCAACGTCAGTTGTTGCCGTTACATGCAGTCCTCAGAAAAACTAAGACGTAAATCTGTCTTTTGCATTAAAGTCGTCGTCAAAATATTCGTCCTGTGAATTTTCGTCACTCAGGTATTCTCGATCGTCAACGTTACCGTTATCGGTAAGATGTTCATCCGGAGGGCCATTATAATCGCGATTATTGCTATTAATATTATTATTATCATTTGAATGGCTGGTTTCGTGGTCTTTATTCCTTGCTGATAATTTAGAGAGTCGTGCAGCATAGAAAGTTAGAGGAGTTATTCCTACATTAGGGAAAGAGCTAATTCGTAATCCTAGGTCGTGCTGCAGTTCTTGAATAATACGTGCATATCGCTCGGTTTTATCACGCTCGTTTTTATTTATCGCAATCACATAGCCTTTCCAAGCTTTATGAAGAGCACCCCACGTCTCGTTCTCAAAGAATCCCGAATCTACCATTCTTGACCTACCAGAATTAATCATGCGATTCGTCTTTTTTCGCATCTCTACGTATCTATATGCTGACCATAGCGTTCGGGATCTGTTGAATCTATAGTATCTCACGGCAATAGCCTCCCTTGTGTCTGGTACCCCATACAGTTTTGAAGTTCTTAAACTTTTTTATGTGTTTCATATTATGATAAGTATGAAAGTATAGGGTCGCTTTACCAGGTGGTCTAAAGAACATTCTTACTGGCGCCTGTAGCAGCCGGACAAACCAAAGATAGAGAATTAACTAGGTGCAAAATTGGCTCCGGGTAATCATGGTTTAAAGACTACGGATTTACAAAGTCAGTCGGCTAAACATTGCAAATATTTATATGAGTTTACAAACAAGATTTGCAAGCAATTGGCTCTAGAGCTAAACATGTTAGAAGACCGCAATAACCCTCTTCTGAACAGGCGAGAAGTTACAGCTATACTAAGGAATGCGGCAGGTAAAGTAACCAGGATTGATGCTGCTAACCAAATTGCTGAGAAGTTCAATGTTGACAAAAGCAGGGTTATCACTATTAATATGACTGGTCAACGGGGTACAATGGACCTACGATCTACCTTTTACGTTTACGATAACCAAGATAATATGAAAAAGCAGCTGCCAAGATACATGACTCTGCGAGGCATTCCAAAAGCTGAGAGGAAGAAGCTGTTAGATGAAGAGAAGGCCAACAAATTGAAAGCCAAGCAAGCAGCGGCCGCTAAATCTGGCGGGTCGAAAGGAAGGAGGTAGGCAATATGGCTGATGGAAAGGGCAAATCAAAAGGTGAAGTATCTGTTTACAAATATTACACTATACAAGGGGATAAGGTCACAAAGAATAAGCGTGAATGTCAAAGATGCGGAAAAGGCGTTTTTATGGCCGAGCATAAAGATAGATACACGTGCGGTAGGTGTGGGTTCACAGAATTTACACATAAAGAACATTCAAAAACAAAAAAGTAAAAACAAAATAAACAGAAATTAGAATAGAAATAAAAATAGAACTCTTCTTCGTGGATGCAGTACCTACGCAAATTCGTTATTTAGAAGATTTTGCAATTTGCTCTTTAATTGTTTCCGCTATTGTTGCGCTAAATTTGTTGTACAAGACCTTAGGGTAATATTCTGAAGCGAAGAATTTCTTTATTGATTCTGCAGGCATCTGCTTTGAGTAACCTTCAAAGAACTCTTCTAAGATTTGCTTGGCGCCGTACGTATTGGTTGATATTTCATCGAGCGTGTTGCTTATAAAATATATAATATCAGAAAAGGGTTCATCTGAGTTAAAATTAAACTGGTCAAGTCCAGTAAAATATAGAGTGTTGTTAGATATAATTAGATTGCTCGGTTTTATGTCCCCGAGAGTACAACTGTGAGTATGAATTCTCGCGAAGTGCTGACCAGCAAGGTTGATCCAATCAAGGTCATAGTCTGCATTGTATTTGTTGGAAGAAAATCGCTTCAATACATTAGATAGCAGTTCTCCTTCAATAAACTCACAGACTAGTATCGTCTTATCTAAGACTACCGACTGGATCATCGGACTATGAAGGCCAATAGAGCGGATGTGCCTTAGAGCTTTGTATTCATTGCCAAGTCTAAAAAGAGGATCGACTTTAGACCTGTGCATTGATGAAGGAATTCGACCAAGATTCCCCCATTTGGCTCGTTTATTCAATGCCATATCTTTTACGACAACTGATTTCGATAGGTTATGATCGTCAGAATCTTCTATGACGAATAGAACGGTGCTATCATTTCTAGTACCTAACACGCGCTTCTGTGTGACCTTATATTTAGAAAAACCGTTGCATTTTGCCAGCGTGTCAAGCCAATTTTTGTCATCTATAATAATATCTCCCTCTGGCAGTTCCCAGTAGAAGTCTTTTGGATTTGAAATAAATTTAGGAAGCGTCACACGGTTTGCTTTATGTCTACTGATTTTAGACTCTGCTTCCTTTATAACGTGGCGCAGTGTGTGCCTGCCAGCATAGGCGTGTATAAAATAGGAAGAAAATTCCTGTAATTTTTTTGTAAGTTTCAACGAAGCGATTTTCTGATTTTTCTGAACGTCAATTCTTCTTTCGGAAATTTGAAAATATTTGCCAGAACGTTCAGTGTCAAGCAATTCGTTATCATCAGATAATATCCCTTCAAGAGCTTTCTGATAACCATCAAGTGCAAATTTGATATTGTATTGAGAATTCTGTCCTGTATATATCTGATAATAACTATATGCAGCATTTGGATATAGCAGGCTCCTATACCTAACTTTTGAGAACATTATATACTCTAATGGAAAAATTATCTCGGTACTCAAAATATTCGCGGATTTAACAATATTATATATCTCATCTAAAATCACCCTTTTTTTATAAGCAACTTCAAGCTGCTGAAATAATTGCTTATTCTGCAGCGGCTCGTATATGTGCAACAAACGCCCGATTACAAATTCTCCTAGGAATGAAGACTCTGCATCCTTTCGGAATCTTGCGAGGTCTACTACCAGAGCAGATATTTTCATATTTTCTTCAACGGTGTAAATATACTTGAGAGCGTACGGGTAATCCTCTAGCACGATAATTACATCAAAGTCACTATCTGGACGCGAATATCCTGCTACTCTTGAGCCATATAAGCAAAATCCGGCGACTTTGTATTTTTTAGCAATCTTAGAGACAGCTCTTTTTATAATTCCTAGCTGCTCACTGGATAAGGCAGTTGTAGTGGACATTAGGGTCTCTCTAGACTTTCCGGTGTAGGTATACCGTAGTTTTTATGGCGAGTGAGTTTCATGGTTGTTGGAGAGTCGTTGGTATAAAATTTCTGCGTAGGAATTATCGTGTAAAATAATAATAAGAATAATAATAATATTTTTCGGATATGAGTGTAAATATCAATTCTCACACAAGCACTTGGATGCCTATTACATATAATATTTTGTTAGAGTTATTCATATATTCATAATTTTCTATTGTTGGTATATCAAAGTATTTTCTAAACTATGCCAAAGTTATTTCCCAAGGTTCTTCTAGTTATCTTTCAATGACGGCTGGTGACCGAATGATAGTAGATTAAGCTAGTTAAAACAATCCTTAAAGGATTTTCATAATTTTCGTAAATTTCATAACCGTGTTCTCAGAGGTCAGTTAAGCGCAGAATCTGGAGGAAATGCATTCCAACAGATTTCAGGGCATAGTGTGTGGCATCAGATTGGCTGTTATTGCACACTCACGTCCAAAATATCGAATGCCACACATGCACATTTCATGCCAATTAACTTTGAAATGCTAGGTTCGATATAATCTTGGCCCCCTACGAATTGTTTTATAAAAAGTCCACCGTCTGCCACTATAGTAAGAATAAATTTTTTGTTATCAATTTGTTGTGCTTCTGCTGAATAAATTTTCTTTTTAACAATTTTGGATTTGACATAATATGAGACCTCCAAATTTTTAAGAACGTTTGACAAAGTTGCAAGATTTTGGCTTGGGTTGGGCAAATCTTGTTCAACTTCAATTGTTATTTTTGTTTTCGTCGTAAAGTGAGACGGTAACTGAAATGAAACAGAGGGCAATCGCTGTTTTAAGACGGCGGAAACCCCGTTTTCATTTATAATCAACTCTCTTTCTAACCATCTGATCTTTGGGTTTGAAATCTGCAATAGAAATGGTCGTCCATTTCCTAAAACAAGGCTGTCTTTATCTTCGCCACCCAACCATGAGAACTTTAGAATATCTCCTTTCGTTATTTCCAACATACGACAGCCTACAATAGATTCAACGCTATTGCACGAGGATGCTCCAGTGTAATTACATATAGCACAGCCGCTGCCTGAGCATTTCTGACATATGTCATTTTTTTGTGGTATTCCTCGAACTGTCTTTAGGTATCTACCAGATAAAAATATGGGAGACGATTTTACGAAGACAGTCGTTGTCGTTTTTGCTAAACTGTTATTGTCTATATCGTTTTTGTTGCTATTGTTATTTTTACTGCCGTTATTCCCATCGTCAGCATAATCGGTAACCAGATTGCCTATTATGACGTGTATAGTAATATCGGGGGCAATGTGATCAGCCCTCTTCCCTGTAATCTTTTGATATTTTTTACGAATCTCATCTAAGAACTGTTTTTTTATGTTTATCTTTCCTCTGACTTTGAACCTTGCACGTATTGAATCCTCTCTTTCAAAAAAGGCATACGGTAGGCTAGCTCCTAACTGAAAAGATTCGTATTCGTATCCCTTTCCTTCGACATTATCGCATATTTTTTTAATGGTTGTATCTAATTGGCTCATCAATCCCTGACATATGTAGCATGAATTTTCATACTTCTTTGATGCCTCTATTTTCCCATTTGCCTTACCATCATCCTTCTTATTTTTTTTATGCGATGCAAATTGACGGTATAGACAATAATTGCACAGGTTATACCTTTTCTTTATCTGATATTGTAGCACAAGCTTCTAAAATTTTTTCTTTGTTGTAATCAACCAAGACCTAAGCGCCGTAGCATGCCTTGCATTTGCCTTCCCTTTGTTTGTTTCATCATCGATTTTGAGTTATTATACTGTTTTATCAAATCTTTAACATCATGCTCAGTGGTTCCAGCACCTCGTGCTATTCTCTTTCTTCTTGAGTCATTAACTATATCTGGTGACCTTTTCTCTTCTTTATTCATTGATTGAATAATATATCTCCACTTTTGCATCTTTCCTTGTAAGGCATCTAAATCGTCTTCCTTTATCATCCCTGATAGCCCTGGCAAATTATCTATAACATTTCTAAATCCCATTTTGCTTACGTTTTCCATTTGAGCGTAAAAATCCTCGATTGTTATCTTGCCACTCATTAGTCTCTTTGTTTGGCTTTCATCAGCCTGAATTTCCAAAGTTTTAGCCATTTCGAGGAGCGCTTTAATGTCACCCATCCCAAGCAATTTTCCAACAAAGCGGGTAGGCGAAAATGGCTCCAAGTCGTCGAGGCGCTCACCTGTTCCTATGAACATAACTTTTGCATTAGTAGCAGCGGCTGATGCCAGCGCCCCACCACCTTTTGCGGTTCCGTCAAGCTTCGTTATTATAATACCTCCTACGGGAGCCGCTTCATGGAAGGCCTTTGCCTGATTGTAAGCCTGCTGTCCTATTGTTCCGTCGATAGTTAATAGCACGAGGTCAGGTATAGCAACTTTATACATACTGTTCATTTCTTCAAGAAGACTTGTTTCTTCCTTGTGTCTTCCAGCAGTGTCAATGATTATGACATCTATGGTTTGTGGTTTAAAATACTGTAATCCTCTCTTGACTATGCCTACTGCATCTTGGACCTCTTCTTCTCCATACACATCTATGTTTATTTTGCTACAATTCATTTTCAATTGTGTAAGTGCTCCAGGTCTCCAAGTATCGGCTCCGATGACTCCAACACGATATCCATGTTTTGTTAACCATCGCGCAAGTTTTGATGTGACTGTCGTCTTGCCACTTCCCTGGATGCCAAGCATGAGCACTATGTTTTGTTTGCCTGGCTGAAATGAGATAACCTGATCTTCAGAGTCACGGTTTTTGTCAACTACTGTTATTGTGTCTCCAGTATATCCTAGCAATGTTGCAAGTTCATTATAGAGTATTGTAACAATGTGATCCTTTCGAGATAGACCTTTAGGAGGTTTTTCGTTTAATGCACGTTCTTTTAGATTTTTGGTAATTGAAATTACTAGTTTTACGTTTACATCTGATTGAAGTAAAGACCTTTGCACGTCTTTGCAGAGTGCATCAATCAGTTCTTCATTAACATCGGTGGCTCCGACTATTTTCTTAAGAGCGCTCCTAAGACCAGTTCTTAAATTGTCTAGCATTATCCCGTTACTTCTTCGGTACTAACGACGCTTCGAGTATTTCAAACATTCCCCGCTGTCCATCCCAGTGGATCCGCGCCCTATCGATTTTGAGTCTTTTTGTTTTATATAACGGACAGTCCAAGACCAACGTTTCTGCCTCTCCCCCTTCTAGCAAAATATTAAAGCCAAATTTTCTGCTTAAATGTGTGAGTGTAACTAATGATGACTTGTCAAAGGTTCTTCCAAGCCAACAGCTTTGCAGTCCCATCGCTGATACGCTAACAAAAATGATATGAAATTTCTCAGAGAAAAGTTCACTCAAGTATGAGTCTGCGTGGATATTCCAGATAGGAGCAATCATTTCCAGTCTGTTATTATCGCAAATTCTCTTGAACAATTGGTTTTGGAAGCTACTAGAAATTGCACCATGTAGCAGCCCATCGATACTGTATGAAGATTTTGCTGAAATGATAGCCTCCTCTAGCGCTTTAATTTCCCTCTCCTTTGAGGTTTCATCGACTTTAAAAGAAGAAATAGGGATCTGCATAGCATTTGCCAAAAGATCTGTTATCCAGGCATTAGGGTAATGAAACAATAAGCTCTCGTCTGAGATTGGTCGCATCGAAATCAAGCAACCGATGTCATGGCCCGCTTGCTTTGCTTTAAAAATCGAGAAGGTACTATCCTTGCCACCAGAATAAAGAGCAGCTAATTTCACTCCTTTGGTAGGATTGCTCAACATTATAATCGTTCATAAGTCAATCTCGACTTATTACGCAGCCTCCTATTAAGATATTAAGAAATTGATTTGTCTAATTGGTGTCTACGTAGCTGGCTTAGTAATGTGAGTGTCTAATAATCGTGTATAATCTAACTTTTGATGCAGCGCATTGAGAATGTGGTGAGAAACAAAAAATATCAAACCAAACAGCTTCTGTCTTTTTGCAGCGGCAGCATGCGGCAGTTGTTTGGTTGAAGTGACAAATAGAGCTATCTTCCTAAACTGTTTAAATAAAATAGGTCTTACTACGTATAGTCTTTAGAACAGATGTTTATTGTCAAGAAGCTGAGTAAGAACGGAAGCTGGAATGCCATTAGTCTAATTGATAAAAATGGCTCATTTAGGGGCGAGGCAAGATTTGAAACAAAGAAAGAGGCACAGGATTATCTCAAAGAATACAAAGACAAGATGAGGATGCCTGCAGAACTCAAAGTGTTTTCTGAAAATACTTGATTGATGTATGTATTGTATATATAGATCGAAAACATATAATGGAAACCCCTGACGACATAAGAGCTATAGACGGCCTCTTTCGCCAAAATATTTCCACGCTAATATTTTTCTGACCTTCATATGGGCTTACACATGTATTCCAAAAATATATCCAGTAAAAAAACCGCAATGAAACCTGTCTTTTTTACACGACAATACAAGTATCTAATGCACAAATAACAGGCGTTTGTCCATCCTTAACCTACAAAGTGCAGGGCGGCCAATAACGAACGGCTTTTCGGACTTGGACCACTCAACAAGTGGCGTTGCAACTTATTCTATTCTGATTGGTTAGTCTAGATGCTTCCATGTGCAGCTTGCATAGTCGCCAGCTCCGACATGGTATCTTGAATCCGAGATAGGTTTATTCTGGATCGAATTTTCCGTGCATTCTCCAAGAGTTCATCATGCGATGCGACTCTTCTTTTGGGCCACCTTCCGTCAGGGCTGTCGGGCTTAAATCTGGGGACAATATGAACATGTACATGAGGGACTATTTGATTGGCTGCTATCCCATTGTTTTGGCCCACGTTAAAGCCGTCAGCGTTAACTGAAGCTACAACTGACTCAGCCACTATGGGAACAAGTGAATATAACCTACCGACCTCTACTGGAGGCATTAAAAGCAAATTGTCATAGTGTATCTTTGGAATAACCAAGGTATGTCCTGTATTGATTGGATATTTGTCCATAAGAACCAAAAAGTTCGCGTCTTGGTATACTTCTGCCGTTGGCAGATCTCCCTGGATTATTGAACAGAAAACACAGTATTGCTTATCGTTAGTATCCAACACAACATTTCCCCTTGTAGATTTTATAGTTTTACTTTTAAACGTTCCTCGCGCTTTCCAAAGTGTCATTAAAAGATTCTGATAGTTTGGTCAAAGACATGCGTGCCTTCCAAATGCAACACAAAACAGCAAGCAGCTAAAAGTATATACATTCTAAAGTCATAGCGGAAGTGACTTGGATACAAGGTTACGTTCTACGCATACTGAACCGCACATCAAAGAAAGCAGCTATATACGGGATCTAGTTTTTGGCTTTGGTGACGGTGTTAACACATCTCTAGGAATAGTTGCGGGTGTAGGAGGAGCTGTCATCGCAGCAGATGTAGTTATTTTGGCGGCTTTGATTGGAATGTTCACGGGAGCAAAAGCAATGGCAGTTCAGAATTATCTTGCTGTAAAGTCACAGAAAGAAGTACTAGAATCGGAAATCAAAAGGGAAGAATTCGAAATAGAACACATGCCAGAGAAAGAAAGACAAGAGATAGAAGATATATACAGATCGAAAGGATTCCATGGAGACCAGCTCAAGGGAATAGTTGACAAAATAACATCAGACAAACAGGTTTGGCTCAATACAATGCTTACAGAGGAGCTTGGACTCAATTTGGAAATAATCGGCAGTCCGCTAAGAGGAGCTCTAGTAATGTTTGGCGCATTTTTGCTCGGCGGCATCCTTCCGATTCTCCCTTATTTTGTTGTCAAGAGTGGGTCGTTGTCCTCTATGTCAGCAATTTGGATAGCAATTGCACTCAGTGTAGCATCATCATTCATAATAGGGGCAATAAAGTCGCGTATGGCAAAGAAAAATTGGCTCAAAGGGGGCATTGAGATGGCCGGACTAGGAACAGGCATAGCTCTTGTTGGTTATGGGATAGGATCCGAATTGGCAAAGGCAGGAATTGTGAATATCCACTAATTCTGCTACTTCTAAAATGATAAATGGATCACCTCGATGAATTAGATCTCCGTTCCACTGAAATACTGGACAGCCACGTTGCGCCCATATTCTAGTCATGATTTGTGTATGGTGTCTCAAGCCGCATTCTTAGGACATGATATAATAATCAACACTTAAAAATAGGACAAAATAATCCTCTAAAGATGGCTGCACACAAAACCGCCTCGCGAAAAAAGAGATTGCTCAAACATACAAAACAGAATAGACCCGTTCCAGCCTGGGTTATAATCAGGACACATAGAAATGTCAGAACAAATCCAAAACGACGAGCCTGGCGTAGGACTGACGTCAATGTGGGCTAACACTGGTGGCAGTGCATCATCGATCTAAGGGGTAGTAAAAAATAATGTCAAAAACTGAAGAAAGCCTAAGTCGTGTATATACAATCAATCTAGGAAAGGCCTGGTTGACTCCCAGATATCGGAGAACTGACAGGGTCATGAATATGGTTAGAGAATTTGCTATAAAAAACATGAAAAGTGACGAAGTAAAGATTGACCAAGATTTGAGCAGACATATCTGGGCCAGAGGAAAGACCAATCCGCCAAGAAAGGTACGCGTAAAAATGGTAAAAGACGACGACGATATAGTCACCGTTTCGTTGTATGAAGAAGCTATCGAAACGGAGGAAGATGAAGAGGAAAAAGAAGATACAAAGAAAGCAAAAGGAAGTTCTAAGAAAGGAACAGAAGATGATACCGAGGAAGAAGGGAAAGACGACGAAAGCGAAGAAGATGAAGACAAGAAATAGTAATACTCGTCATCCAGATTTCATTTAGGCTTAGATTTTCAGATTGGATAATTTGAGTATTATTGCTTGTGCCACGAAAACTTTTGTAATTTTATCGATCATAGATAAAACGCAAGCGATCCATATCATAAATTAATGAAGGTAGCGATGTCAGATTTATTCATGTCATAGCCGCCATATCCTAATGTCGAAATAAAGGAATTGAATTGAAACTAGGTCCTAGGGCTGCAACAAAGGATCAGTGGATCGCTAAGGGGATGGTACATATGAGAAATTATACTGATAAAAATCTTTATGATACTGATAAAGACGAGATGTTTCTATACGCCTGTCAAATAAAGTAGGTAAACGAAGTTGTTGCACTTATATGAATTAAATCTAGATATTGATATTCCTGATCTTTTCGCCAAAATTTATTCTATTTATGACAAGGTTTTCATCTTAGAGTCATTGACAGGGCCTAAAGAGCTTTCCGAAATGACAGTGATTGGATTCGATCCTGAATTTTCAGTTACTTGTAGTTCGACAAGATTTAAAGTTCACGCTAGAAATGGCAAATTGCTGCACGACTGGAAGGTCACAGACCCATTGAACCAACTAAGAAAAATAGTTCCTCACCTCAACGATAACCGATATAGGTTTGTTGGAGGCGCAGTAGGTTACATTGCCTATGACGCAATTAGGTTTTGGGAGGATCTGCCTAGCAGACACAGAAAGAATAAACGAGATTTCCCTTTACTTGAATTTGGGATTTATACTGATGCAATACTATACGATCATCTCAAGAATCAAGCTTATTACTTTAGCACGAATAGAAAATCTTCTAGACTAAAGCTAATCCAAAAGATAGCGGCAAGTAAAATTCACGTTCAAGAGGATTTAAGAGATTTCTTTTATTCGGCTCCAAAAAGCAATATGAGCAAGTCGCAATTCATAAGAGCAGTACGAAAACTGAAGAGGTATATCTATGAAGGAGATGCATATCAGGTTGTCTTATCCAGGAAGATGAAATTTAAAGTAAAAGGGAATTTGCTCCCCTTATATAGGATGTTAAGAGAGGTCAATCCGTCTCCATATATGTATCTGCTGAAGAATGCCAGTAAGCTTATCATAGGTTCTAGTCCAGAAATGCTTTTACGGGTGACCAAAAATCATGTAGAATCGTTTCCAATTGCAGGAACAAGACCAATTGTAAATGATGAAACGACAAACGAGAGACTCAGAAAAGAGCTACTTCAAGACGAAAAAGAAGTGGCTGAGCACACTATGTTAGTTGATCTGTCGCGCAATGATGTAGGTAGAGTCTCCAAATACGGAACAGTAAAAGTACCCGAGCACATGTCAGTTAAAAGATTCAGTCACGTACAGCATATTGTGTCACATGTTACTGGACAACTTCAAGAGGGTATGGATTCCTATGATGCTCTCAGAGCTGTATTTCCTGCAGGTACGGTATCAGGTGCTCCGAAAGTTCGTGCTATGGAAATAATCGATGAATTAGAACCAGAGCGACGTAACGCCTATGCTGGTGCAGTTGGATACTTTTCCTTTAATGGATCATGTGATTTTGCGATAACAATTAGGTCTTTATTTGTAAATAAGGATGAGGCATATCTTCAATCAGGAGCCGGTATTGTAATGGACTCAGTTCCTGAAAATGAATGGGCGGAGACTGAGCAAAAGGCCAATGCTATCTTATCGACTCTAAAGAGGATCGCGGATCAAGTACCGAAAGCTACTTGAGCTGAAACTAAAACTGAGATTAGGTTAGGAGGAGGAGTTAATAACCTCATGATGCCTATTTTGACAAAGCGTGTCTGATTGTAGAAAAAAAGGATAGGATTCTAGAAAAGATAAGACTAGTGTTCTCTCCATAAAGCCTTTGTCTTGGCAAGTATTACTAGTCCTACCAAATATGCAATTTGCACACCAACTCCCAATGGAACCGACCAATCTTTTGGCGTTGGCAAACCCATGGTATACTGTACTATGATTGAAGCATGAGTAGTCGGAACGGCATAGGAAAGGTACTGTAGTACTAATGGCAAACGATTAATTGAATAATAAACCGGAGGTATAACGGCTAAAATCACGTTAACAAAAGAGATTAGCTGAGTTGCATTTCTCATATGCAGCATATGCGAGGACAAAAAAAATCCCATGGCTGACATTGCTCCCCAGATTAGAAAGATATCGGCGAAAAGTAAAGGAAAGTTGGCAATTGACGTCCCGAAAGACATTACTAGTATAATGAGAACAATCAAAGCCGGTAGCCCAAACAAAAGTTCGGAGAGGGAAAGGCCAGTCATATACGTTAGTGGTGAAACTGGTGATGCAACAAATACGTCCTGTATTTTATACTCGGTCTTGTAAAATGAAATATCCTGACCAAGTGCTAGTCCGTATCCTACCAATGCCATAACAAGACTGCCTGTAACTGCAAAGTGTACGTACTGACCATTGCTTATTACAAAGAGGACAAAAAGTAGAGAAAACGGACTAATAGCAGTAAAAACCATTGACATTGGATTTCTACGAAGCCACAGAAACCCCGTCAGATACGCAATCAAAAATACCTGCTTGATTGCAAGTGGCGCTTTTAGCTGCATGTTAAACTGGTGCACCTATTTTTGCTAAATTTTACTTATCCAAGCGGAGCCTGACTAGCAAGTAAAATTGTCCTAGTTCCATACGCTATGATTGCAATAGTAGCGGCTATAGTAAATATTGTGACACCTTCTTCCCAGCGCCTATTCTGCCTAAATTCAAGCAATATTACCCTTAAACCGTTAAAACCATGAATTGAAATAAGTATTAGAATCGACTCCAAAAGTAAGGCATACGGGATATAATGGTAGTTTGCTATGACATTTTGATACTGCAAACTTGCAGAGAATGGCATAAGCAGTCTCATAATTATATGCACTGCCACAACAGATATAGCCGCTATGCCAGTTATGTAATGAATCTTCATTATCTGGCTTTCGCGAATCATCATTTTATTTGATCCCTCTCATTAGCTTGAACATTTTATTTATCCACCTTTTTCGTTTCCTCTATTCAGTCCCAAACAGTACATTAGCTCCATATATCATTGCGATTACAGCTAAGATTAATGCAATCCAAATTCCAGACTTTTGGCGGTAATTAAGAGATACGGCGTCGTAAGGATAATCCGGTCTACCCGGTGTTCCTACTCCCTTACCTGCATGCGCGAATATTAGTCTAATCCCATTTACAGAATGAAACGTACTTGTTCCAATCACTAGTATCAAAAACATGTGCCCCCATGGGGTCTGCGTCAGCTGCAACATAGCATTCCATGCGTTCAGGCCGTTTGTTAGAGAGCTTGTTTCATATACATGACCTATAAAATAAACAAGCAAGAATACACCGGTTAATCTTTGAAACCAGTAAGATACTCTTTCCCATCCATACCTGGTAGGATTTAGCCACCCTTTAAGCCCCTCGCGGTTGTCCCTATTGCTATAAACATTACCACTTCTTTTTTTTGTGATCTTTTTATCTTTAGATACTTCCATCAGTACTTTCTCTCCATAGGCGCATAACGCGTAAACGTTACAGGATGCCAGGCCATCCTTGGTTCTACTTCTGCTGATGTTGTCGCTCCAGTCGTAAAATAAGCAAGTGTATGTTTGAGGAAATTTACGTCATCTCTGTTCTGGTAATCAGTTCGTGCGTGAGCACCTCTCGATTCATGCCTATTAAGGGCACCGACCAGCACAACTTCTGCAACTCTCAGCATTGAATCCAACTCCATAACATTTATGAAATTTGTGTTATATTCCTTTGCTTGATCGTCTACATGTTTCCAGGTGTCCTTCCTTAGTTGTCTTAATCTCTTTAAAGCTTCCGTAAGACCATTTTCATCTCTGAATACATAGGCCTTTGAGTCCATCATATCTGTGAGCTGTTTTCTTATTTCGTATGGATTTGCATCGCCTTTGCCTCTGAAAATTCCATCGTAAATTCTCTTTTCTTCATCTGCGACCGTCTCCTCCGAAATAGACAATATTCCATTTCCCTGCTTTAGTGCATGCTGAGCCGCCAGTTCGCCCGTAATTCTTCCCCACACAAGGCATTCAGAAGTTGAATTCGCACCAAGGCGATTAGCTCCATGAAGACTGTTACATGCTGCTTCGCCAGCGGCCCACAACCCAGCCAGCTCGGTAGCACCATCAATATTCGTATGAATCCCACCCATCATATAATGGCATACAGGTCTTACCTCTATTGGTTCATCGATTATATCAATTCCTGAGAATTTTATCCCTATTTCACGAATACCAGCAAGACGTTGCTTTATGGTTTCTGCGCCCAAGTGAGTCAAATCTATTTTTAGACAATCTGCACCTGACTCGTGCTTGAACCCACGGCCTTCTTGGATCTCTCGTATCATTGCCCGAGATACCACGTCTCTTGATGCGAGTTCAAGCTTGGTAGGGGCGTATTTTTTCATAAACCGCTCGCCTTGATTATTAATAAGATAGCCTCCTTCGCCCCTAGCTCCCTCTGTGATCAATATTCCAGATGGCAGAATGCCTGTTGGATGAAACTGAACAAATTCCATATCTTTCAAAGCAGCTCCTGCACGGTATGCAACATCCAAGCCGTCTGGAGTTGAAGAATAAGCGTAAGTAGAGAAACTATAAATTCGGCCAGCACCGCCTGTGCAAATTATTCCTGCCGGTGCCTTGATTTTGTAAAAGTTTCCAGTTTTCATTTCAATTGCAGTTATACCCCTGAACCTGTTCGCATCTGTAATGATGCTCGTGCAGAACCATTCATTGTAAAAGTGTATGTTGTCATACTTGAGACTAGTGTCATAAAGAGTCTGCATTTCATAAAATCCGACTTTATCCTGCGCGTATGTTGCTCTAGGATAAGAGTATCCGCCGAACTGGCGTTGGTCTATTCTTCCAGTCTGTTTTCGCGACCATGGCATTCCCCAATGGTCCAGCTGATATATTTCGAATGGTATGTTACGCACAAGTCTCTCAGCAACGTCTTGGTCAGCCAAAAAATCACTGCCTTTGATAGTATCGTAGATGTGGGACTCTTGATTGTCTCCCTCTTCTTCAAATATGACTGCAGCCGTTCCGCCTTCGGCTGATACTGAGTGGGAGCGCATAACCTGCACCTTGGATATTACTGCGATGCTGAGATTCCCGCTAATAGCAGCGGCTGAGATAGCAGCTCGTAAGCCGGCGAGACCCGACCCAATAATTATAATATCATGAGAAATACTATCAGTCAGGGTGTATTAACTCCTCTGTATATATTCTTCAGCAAATTTTGTTGAGCCAAGATACCTTACGGATCAGTTTTTTGGTCAAACACGCTAATATATTTTTATAATCATAGATATTTATGAAATATGTTAATGATGTAGTAATTTGTCACGTTAATACTTGAAGGAGTGCTTGTCAGTCTCCCTAAAGTGGAACCAATCCTATCCTGACTACAGATGTATCTTTGCTGCGGCACAGGAAAATTCTTGTTATTTAGAAAATTTTTTCCTTGTATTTTCAAATGCATTCTTAATACTTCTCTGGAAACATATGAAGAGCAATCCTGAATTGTTTTTTATCATTTGTCTAGCTTTATCACCTCTCCCAATTCCCAGAAATTTATCAAGTAGTTTGCCAGTAAAAAATGTTATTTTTCAGTATTTTTTGCAAACATTTAAAAAAAATGAAATTTTAATCATACCAGATAATGTAGCCCAATCCTAAAAACAGATGGTAATAAAAGTAACAAAGTCTCTCTAGATCGATTGATGTGATAAAAATTACTGATAATGCGCTTTTTTCACTACTCTTTTATTTTCAGCTTTAAAAAGTGATAGCGATAAGCTAGCATGAGTTCTAATGTTACTTCTTCAGAAAAACAGCACAAATTTGTAATTATTGACTAAGCAATGAATCACATGTATGACAGACAGCGACCGGCACACATACAAGTACAAGTACAAGCACAAGTAGAGCAAGACTTTTTCAGACCTCTCTAAATGTTCTGAGTTGCAAAATCCATTCAAGTACAAATTAGCATTTCAAAGAGGATTTTTTTATATTCATACTACTACTGGTCGCTGAAGCGACTAATAATATAATATTATTTCTTTTTTGATTCTACACAACGGAACCCTAATCTACACTCTAGCCGTGTAAAATTCTTAGTGTAGCCTTGGATAGATGATTATGTAGCATTCAAATATCTATTTAAAGACAGGAATAGGTCACAACACCCATTCACATTGTTCAAGTAAAGACACCTTATGAATGAAATGTTTCACCAAACACGCTAATATATTTTTATATTAATTGCTATTCACTTGCAATATCAATATCTAAAGTTACACCGTAATGATTAAATCCGCACGTGAAATAAACTTCAAAAGCAGAAATTTTTGTACTAGCACTCCAGCTGCTATGTATTCATATCTGTATTTGTATGATTAAAATATCTATCGAAACATACAAACAGCTTGCATGGTTGCTAAAAAAAGATCTGACAGTGTTGATCCAGATTTGGGTAGATATAGCAGAAAAACTGGAAGGGAGTTAAGCATTCACGAAGAAATGAAAATTCGACTCGACACGCTCGTAGAACTTTTGCACGACAGAGGGGTCATAAACAGAAAAGAATTGGAAAGCAGGGTTGCAATGCACCTACATGAAATTTCGAAGGCTACGGCATTTGAAGAAATGGATGAAGAGTTATGAGTATTATTCCAGTCTCCTATCTATGCTATTAAGATGTGACTAATATTTGTCGTTTCATAATTCCATGGACTTGATAAGAAATATACTGCAGATGTCATCTGTAGTTGCTCAGATCGTTATCCCCTTTCGATATCGCTCTCCTTTCCTTTAATACGAGCCTTATGTATTCCGCTATATCCTCATCTTCTAATTTTGTTTGTATGCCACTATTTTCTTCTAATAATTTAGCGGATGCTTTTGTTATTCTTTTCACTCTGTTTTGTATTTCATTTTCCATCTCTGACCTTCCTATCTTGGATACAAATCTGAATTGATCTTCTACAGAGGCCTCGATAGTTCTTCTCAATTCAGCGTTTATGGAAATCGAAATTGAGTAGTATATCCCTACGAACAATAGATAAGATGAAAGCCCCATGAATGTAATCGTGGGAAGTCCAAATGGAGGGTAGGGTAAAAGATAGATGCCTGCATCTTGGTTTGAGATTGACAGTAACATTATTCCAATTGCAGAGAGATTCATATAATCACGGATGTTATTATTAGATATACCTCTTCCAACCATCCAGAACGCAACACCAAATAAGACTCCTCCCACTGGCTTAGTCAAGATTGAATTTATTACATTGAAAGCATAACTATTAACCTGGTTTAGAATGTGATATTGGAGTAATATCCCTGAGAAAACCAGCTGTACAATTCCTAAATAATAAACTAAAGGGACGGAAATAACAATATAGAATTTTATTGCTCCCCATTTCCTTCTTTGACTTCTTAGGAGAAGAGCCGAAGCCACCCATAATGCGATAAACGAGGTGAACAATATGTTTGATTGAAGCTGATGAAGGTCGTAATTTATGTTCTGGTAATTGCTCCAGTAGGTAATAATAATATTTAGAGTCATTGAGATGATAAATTATAGAAAGTCCATGCAGTTGGGAATCATGTTGTCAATCGGATCTTTACTTTTGGTAACGTCTCAAAGCGCGTATCTGGGTCTTAATCTTGTTAAGGCACAGCGCGCTGATCCCTATCATTCTCAGTTAATTCATCTCCATATGGTATCCCCTATAAGGACTGGACAGGCAAATGGGCCGCCTGGCTAGATGGTTTGCCAAAGCCATACAATTGGAATTTTAAGAATGCACCTGGTGTAAACTATGTGTCCAAAGAGTGTTCCTATGGTCAAGACCCATCTAGTCCTGTATTCTTCCTGCCTTGGATCGGTCCGGAGCAAGCTTCTACAGCAAGTATGACATGTGTTGTTCCTCAAGATAAGGCGGTTCTTGTATCAGTAGATGCTGGGACCAGCGACTATAGTGATCCAACCGTCAAGACAAAAACTCCAGGGGAGCTTCTTAAAACAGTGAGCAAGGGCAATGTGTATCCAGTCCGCTTCGATGCCACATTAGATGGACATCCACTCGATCTGATTAACGATGATGCTCACAAAGTTACCTCTGATCTTTTCGATCTCACTCTGCCTAAAGATAATGTCTGGGGAGAACCGGAAGGCCCAGACAAAGCCATTACGCAAGGATGGTGGATAATGCTCAAGCCACTTTCCCCCGGAGACCACATTTTGCACTATACTACGGGCTACAGGGATTCAAGGAGCGATCCATCTATTCCCCCTGGACAAGGCAACCTTGCCCCATATATACAAGATGTGACATACCATCTTAAAGTAAAGTGAAGTCTTGTAGAAGGGGAGCGCCATTACAACCAGATAATATCTCAGGTACATGCTCGTTTTTTCGATCTTATAGAATAGAGATCAACCCATTTTCAATCTTGACGAGCAGTAAATGAAAAAGTATTTTGTACGTAAACAGCCCACTAGAGTGGAATCGTCAGAAATGCCTCTATAATACGTTCATTTTCGGTCTCTCTCACATTTATCATCAACGAAAAAATTAGGGGTTATTGATGATAGTCGTCTGACTTACCCTTTAACGTTACAGCAATACTTCCTTTCAAGATACCAACTAATATCCTAAGAGTATTCACGAACCAAATATCTAATACATCGTTAATAAGGTTTTCATGGATAAATGAATCTGCAATACTTCTTGTCTGTCTAGAACAAACTAGATGATATCGATGGTTACGCATGATATTTTGATTTGTTCATACGGGATATAACATTCTTGACAGCTAAACGATGTGGATGTTGTAATCTGCGCCAGAATTTAGCTTTCCATTTTCGCAGGAACCTCTAAAGAGGATATTATGGTTTCCGAGTGGAAGTGGTTTCAAGAAGACCCAGAAGCCGTCAGCAGCCGCAAATGTCTTTCCACCGTGTTTGACACCATACGGATTGTCTTCGTTTATTTCCACGTCGAAAATTTCCGGATCTGACTTGACTCGCTGAACAGGTATCGCCATGCCGTCTACAAAGCACTCCTTCAGAATGATTGTGTTTTCGTCATTAGTAACATGATCAAGTAGTTGTTTGTTAGTCGTCAGTTGCGGACACTCTAAAGAGTTCACCTCGCAATTTATTACAGGAAAGAGAATTGAACGGGATGAAGGTATTGTACAAACCCTTTTTGGAACGATTTTTTCTGAATCGGCAACTCTGCCGCCCAAGAACCAGACGCTTTCAGCAGGCTGATTAACTGATGCAAACAATTCAGAATCATTAACCAGAGGATTTATTGATTTAGGAGTTGATAGAAACCATTGCCACCACTTGACCGTCCAGTGACCATAGGTAAGGCCATAAGGGCAAGCATCGGCTTTATAATATTGTATGTTCCTGCGCGCCCCATTTTTGATCATGTCCATAACGCTACTTTCAAAGATTTATTAATTTTAGGTACAATTATCCTTGAGCTTCGGAAAACAGACGCCCATATTTGTATGCATAACATATTTAGCTTTACCGACCCGACTTATACTATTGTCCTAACCATGGACCTAAAGCGTATATTCAATTTCTATTTGGCTATGATCTTGTACGTTACATCTTGGCTGAAGTTAGGATCCGGGCAATCTGGCCGAGAACAGATCAGGGTCGATTTGAAGTGGATTAGATAAGTACCCCTCGCAAGTGGCTCGGTTATTATATAGCGTCCATCAGCTACTGCCTTAGTTGAACCACCAGTTAAAACTCCGAACATTCGCTGGTCCGATTTGCTTATGTTGCTGGGAAACGTAACGTCAAAGGCATCTGTGTGTGTGCGATATTTGTTAAGGTCTTGGAAATTGTACTCTTTATCGCCTATTTTAAGATACATACTAACAACACTATCCTGATCTTGTCTTACATTATCGCTCAACTGCTTTTCGGATGTATTGGGAAGTTCCTTTTCCGATGCCTCTCCGACCATGACTGGGATAAGGAGTCCCTTTCCTGCTGGCACTTCACAGGTTCTAAAGACCGCGCCTCCGCCACTCCCTGCTAGATAAAATACTGGTGAGCTTGCATTCTTTTGACCATTGGCGCATTTACTTCCAGTCGGGTCATTATCAGGATTGTTATTTGCCGACATAGCAAGTGACCATTTCCAGAAGTTTTTGGCATGTTCTGCATACGTCAATCCATATGGTGTGCTATTCGGAGGGAAAATGTTCACCGAACTTAACGCCCCGGCTGGCGAAAAGGCCACGGGCAAGAACGAAATAGCAACAAGAACGACAATTACAAGGCAACTTTGTGGTGTCAACCCACAAGCCTCATCTGCTCCCTAATACAAAAAGGTTATGTTTGTCCAGCTATTTCTATATTTTGGAGAGAGCCTTGCTACCAACATATGCAAAATCATTTGGCGATAGGAAATTCCTTATGATTATGTTAGCTTTGGTGTTCACTCTAATTGTCGACATATCTGTTGTCAAGGTTTATGATCTTGTCAGCAAATTCTTTATTCCTATTCAATATAAGCTTACGTTATTTTCCGTAAATACATCAATATGTACCTTTTTGCAATTTCTCCTAATATGGTACATAAAAGGATCGTTTGATCAAGATAGTCTAAATACTAATAAGATAAAGGTCAGGGTATTTTATATTGCTTCGGTCTGCTCAATAGTTATTGCATCAGCTTTGCTTGGAGGATTAATATATCAGTTACTAAGCGGCGAATATTACGATAAAAGGTTGAGTATTTCCTTAATCGGATTGAGCTATGCCACATCAACAGGTTTTATCGTATCACTGTCTGTACTTTTCTTGTCGTGGTTCAGGTCTAATCATAGCATCATAGTGTTTTTATATTTTGTATCCATGTTAGGCATAGCATTTAACTTAATCATGACGGGTGCTTTTATGGGGGTTAGTTTGGGCGATAGGCCCACTATGATCGGGCAATATGTCGGAGCTACCGGTGATATATCGGCAGGTAGACATGATGCGCTCGATTACACGTATAGGATCTCTACGTTCGTTTCATTTTTTGGCATATGGCTTACCACCACGATTCTTGTCAACTACTACAGGGAGAGAACGATCAATTCGATAGTATATTGGACTATTCTATGTATCCCGCTTGCATACTTCTTGATAACATACTTCTACAGATTTATCTTTTCGGACATACTGATAACCTATCTCCAGATCGATCCGGTAGCTGTTTCTATCGCGCTGTCCGCTTTTCTTTCATCAAGTAAACCCTTAGGGGGATTAATTTTCGGTCTTGTTTTCTGGAAAATTTCTAGAACTATAAGATATGAAAGAAATGTTAGAACGTACATGGTTATTTCAGGATGGGGACTATTTTTGATATTCGCTGCAAATCAAGCAGCACTTCAGACTGTGGCTCCGTATCCTCCTTTTGGCGTTGGTACGATAACCGCTTTGAATATAGCTGGTTTCTTTATGTTAATAGGTATATACAATTCCGCTATCTTAGTTTCGTCGAATAATGAACTGAGGAAATCTATCCATAGGCATGCCATGGAGTCCAAATTGTTAGGTATGATCGGACAAGCAGAAATGGAAATGGAGATCCAGAAGACAGTCAAACGAATCGCACAAGATAAAAATCTGTTCGAGAAAGATTTAGAGCAGCCAGTCGAGCTCGATGAGAATGAACTAAAAAAATATTTAGATTTTGTCGCGAGAGAAGTAAAGAAGTCTAAACAAGTAACAGATTCGTGAGAGCCTAAATTCTCGCACATCCTGTTCGTTTGTCCAGTCGTGGCAGGTAAAGATAGAAAGACCGCATATCCCAATTCGCGATTTCATTATTTTGAGCCATTGAAATGAAACGATTGGGCCATCGTTTCGCTCTCCTATCTTATAGGCTCTAGATGCACCGGAAGCCGGGCTGTTTATAAATAAGGCCCCTTAATATAGACCATGAGCACCCCTAAAAGAAGGATTAGGCAAAAAGAGTTAAGATATAATGTGATCGATCCCCGGACTAATTATAGAGGGAAGTCTTACAGTGAATGGACAACTGATTGGTTTAATTGGTTTTTATCAGCGCGTGCTGACAGGCACAATTCGGGACCTGTCGTATTCCTTAGGTCTCTACCTCTACCCAAAAGCAATGATGCTGCCAATACTTCTAGCTCTACAGTCAACACAGATGCATCCAACATTTCCGATCCCCGCATCGATCGGTATTACCAGCCGGCGTACATGAATGATCCTAACATAATGGTGGGAAGCGACAGATTACAGATATATGACGATCAAGCCATCTTCGTTCCAATAATCAACGCTTACCAGTTTGCGTCGATCTCCGAACACGCGGACTGGGGTTCATTGCAGGATTTCACTGGCTCCCTGATAGATAATGGCGACAATCCACCTGACCGTGGACAGCTTTCGATCAAATATAGAGACGGCTACGAACCTGTTGCTCTGCCAGATGATCTTACAATGGAAGACTTTAGAGTCGTTACTCCAATATTTACAGCCCTTGTTCCCGATGCGCCATACGGGACCTCGTTAAAGGACTTCCTAGAAGAAGGATCCATCTCACCGGGTAGCTATCATGCAATAGTTGAGGGCTATTTCGTTATGCTCAAATTAGAACCCGGAGAATATTTGATAAATTGCTTCGCCAGCTCAGGCAGGGAAGTTCAAGGTTATTATTTTTCACAATTGATATATGAGATCGAAGTTCGAGCTCGAAGGCCCGAGGAAGCTGTTATACGAGGCGGAATGAGGCCGAAAATATTCCCGGCGCGAAATGAGGGCATCCTCAATGAAATACTCAGGAGGAAAAAAGAGAGCGGAGAACTAGACCAGAAACGTGTTCAAGACATACAAGAGTCTAACAATAATATAAGATCACTCATAGGTGTATAATTGACAATTGGTCGGGGATATAACCGAACGCATCAGAATATAATTGCCGATAGAGTTTACACCACTTGAGTGGCTGGAAATCGGTATAAGAAGAAAAATCTACGGTAAGTATGTAATACTTCAATGGTAAAACCAGTAAGTACAACACGGTATGCTGATACAAGAATGACATATAGCACCTTATACAGACGTGATGAGCGTCCTTTCGGGAATTCATGGGAGGAATGGGCAGAACTATGGTGTAAATGGTTTCTCTCAATACCAAAATTAAAGAATCCTGCCCTTGACATAAGTGGCAAAAATTGCGCGGTGAATCAAACGGAAAAGAATGTCTGGTTTTTAACCGGGACGTTCGGGAATGATAGTCTGGTGAAACGTAAATGCAGGATACCGAATGGAAGAGCCCTCTTTTTTCCTATACTTGTCAAGGAGAACTCCTTTAAGGAGGACTCAGACATCACTACGGAATTAGAACTAGTCAGTCGAGCAAGACACGCGATGGACAGGGTTATTCAAATGGAAGCAAGAGTCGACGGAGAGGAAATATACCAATTAGAAAGCTATCGAGCGAGGTCTAGGGTCTTTGACATAGGGTTTCCTAGATCTAATGTTTACAGTGTAAGACCCGGTTTAACTCGGTCCGTGTGCGATGGATATTGGCTTTTTGTAAAGCCCTTTAAGGCTGGAAAGCATTGGCTTTATTTTAGTGGAGAGACCATGTTAGATCGGCTCGCAGTGAATCATATGACTAAAACCAAAGTTTATAAAGAGAATTGGAGGCATTTCGCAGATTTTTCAACTTTCAGAACAAAGGTATTGTACGAGATTACCATCTCGCAGATGGAGGAGAATATATAACGGATACTGCCAAACACCATAATATCGGGATTTATCGTGACGCCTAAGTTTGAAATTCAGAAGAACTGTTGACCAATATCTGATATTCTCCTATTTGGGACAGGCGGTATAAAATAATATCCGCCGCCAAAGGGTACAATTGCCACTAGGTCACCGGTTGGGACGACTCCCAACTCTGACGGACCTGCCAATCCTTCTCTTCCGGTGTTTTGAGTATCGTGGTCAGTACTCTCCCGTATTTTTGCCTCGAGAACCTCGCGGTCGTGTAATCCTAGCAGTTTTCGCTTGGATATATCCAAATTTTTAATTAGTCGCATTTCGTCAGGAGTAAACCTTGCCTGAGAACTTCGTTTGTTTTTCTCGTGCTGGGTAAATGGCCTGACATCTGGAGTCGGAAAATCTTTATTGTTAAGCCAATTTCTCTTAATGAATTCAAAACTGTTTTCGATATCGCGTTGGAAGCAAACAAACAGCAGGCCTGAAATTGTCCTGTTATTTAAACCTGCTTCCATGAACGGATAGCCTCTTCTGAAAATAATTTTCTTTTGTAGTTCCTTTCCGCTAGGCATTTTTTCCTGCCGTGGATTCGCTTTTCTTACGTGGGACCAGGCAGGCACGCTATTCCTGAAGATCTCGGAATTGTAAAATAGTTTCTCGGGATCGCTTTGGTTATCGAGCAATCTTCTCAACAGTTGTTTCGCTTTCGGATCCTGTTTCTTAAGGGCTTCAATAAATTTTTGGTCTTCATTTTCCGGCGTACCCAATAGCAGGCCTGTTACCTTGTTCCTACCAACCCACTGTTCTTGTTCGTGTGCTGATAATTGACGCCATTGGTCTAAATCATGCTCTATTTTTTGAAACACCATATATGTTCCATCTTTAAGTATCCGACCTTCGTCTTTTTCTGTGGTCCACACGACATCATCGAATTTGATGCCAGAGCCCGGGGTCGGGTTAGAAATTCCGTCGTTAAAACCCATTAGGTTTCTACCATCGATACGCTGGAAACCAGCATGTATATCTGCTATGGTAGCCCAACCACCAATTGCTGTCACTATGTCTGGGACATCTTGACTTTCGTTGCCGTCAATCAAGTGCTGCTCTGACTTCACGGAAGTAAACGCCCGTGCCTCAATCTTGTTTTCAAACACCCATCTATTAACAAAATCACTAGTAGATCCCAGCTGGATGAGAAGATCTGTTTGGCCAAGGCTGTAAGGAGTAATGTCGCCGAGTCCGACATGGTCAGGCATTGACTTTATCCGTCTAGGTCTTTTATTATTAGGAATGGATAGCCGATCAAAAAAACCAACACCGAAACCAACAGTGGCCGAAAAGTTGAATTGCTTCAAAGGCGAGGAGGATAAGTTTCCTTCACTATCCAACATGTCTATCTTCTTTACCGCGCTTTCAATTCGTTCGAACAGACCGCAAAGCCGCCTCAATCCATCTTGTACCTCGCGTCGCAATGCGTTAGCGTCATTTGCAGATGACGTGGAAGCAAGATTCAGTCTGACTATAAGTATATGGTCTTGTTGACCTGCTTTAGGGTACTCTACACCTGCCTGTTTCCGTTTGTCTCTGGCGAGTTGTTCTAACCTCTTATTGCGTATATAACGAGTGGGTATCTGATTAGCTGTCAAGCTACAACTTTTTGGTTTTTCTGTACTATAAAAGGTTTGATAGCATACCTTCTAGTTAAGTCCTTACCTGAACGAGTGTGTCTATATTCATCAAATAGAGGCTGATAGGATGTAACGCCGGGAGAGGGATTTGAACCCTCGAGACCACTTAAGGTCACAAGCTTTCTGCGATTTCGTTCTTTCACGACAATTTAATTAATATTTTCCAGGCTTGCGCCCTACCAGGCTAGGCGACCCCGGCACGCAGATTTACAGAAGTTAATTCTATATAATCTATGACAAACTTGACGGCGGTGTTCCCGATTCTTTTACTTCGCATATGCTAAGACCGACCAAAGTAGGTAAAATGAATAAAAGTCAGGTATCAATGCCTTCTGTAGCAATCTTAGACAACAGGTCATATTTGTATATCCTTGTATGGCCTGATTCATTCGTATGGTCAGCGAGGTCCAAACGGAACAAAAAGCGCTTTCCACATTCAGTACAAAACCACAATGTTTTCAAATCCTCTTCACCCATGCCAGGTAGCTGTTATAAAATACAAGTAATATCATTTAAAGGGTGAGTAACCAAATCATATTCATTTTATTTGAATTTTTATGCTGAATTATCATTCGCGCCCGTGATGAGGAATAACATTATATTTCATTTTTCAGAATATTCTACCTCCACCTGGTGGTATTCTATGGTAACAAAAGACAAAGGCACAAATAGGGCAAATTACGGAAGATCTTTGCTATGAGCAAACAGGGATTTTCAGAAAGTTGTAATAATAAAAACCATCTAGATTGTGACGACTGCCTTTGCACTTGTCACATTCCAGGTACAATGGACAACTTGGCTAAAAATGTGGCAAGACTAGACAGAGCTACACCTGGTTTAGGTGAATCTCTCTAGTCAACGAATTAATTTTTTATTTCAATCTTCGAAGCAATCTAGGACAGGTCAGCAACAAATAACCGTGGCATCATAAATTTCTCTTTTATTTGCCTGGTACGTTCGTAATCTAATCTCAAAGGTGAGAATAAATCAATCCATCTGAATATACGGGCTAGAGCATGGGCATGCAGCGTCTATGATTTTGGTGTAGTCGTAGGCGTCGTTGATGTTGACTTGGACGTGGATGCATTACTATCCCTAGTAACTAATGGAGATGATACAGAAGAAGATGAAGATGAAGAAGATGAGGGCTGTGATGGAGATGTACGCCATGCCTTTGGATAGGTCCCAGGTTTCATTATTATTCTCTTCATGCTAAAGGCTACACCTTTTATGTTATCCTCAATTTCCTCTTTTGTCATCAATGCTTCTGCCAGGCCAACCACTTCGCCTTTGAGTGTATATATGCCAACAAGCTCATTTCTCTTCAAATCTTTTGGAAGAGCAACTATGCCAGGTACGGCTAATTGCGCCCCATGGCATAATGCATCAACTGCAGTATCACGGATAACAGCACCACGTATTCCCTCCAGACATAGTTCGATTGGATGTATTAATTTGCGCAATTTAGTGTCGTCATCATTTTTTTGTTTATACATTTCAAATGCATCGGCCAGGTCATGCAACCTTACAAAACCATGTTTATTTTCATTAAAATTGCTTACTTGTGTCCTTCGTAACTCAACCATGGTTGCTCCTGGGCCTAACACTTCACCAATGTCATAGATTATTTTTCTAATGTAAGTACCTGATTGACATACCACCTGCAATAGTATTAGTCTATCATATTGGTCGACCATTTCAAAACGGTATATTCTTCTTACACGTGTAGCACGTCTTACAGATGAGCGCTGTGGTGGTCTTTGATATATATCTCCTGTAAATTGTGCAATTACTGATTTCAGTTTATTTTCTGCAACTGCTGAATGCAAACGAGCGAGTGCATAATATTCCTTTGGTCCGAGAAGCAGAACTGAAATGGCTTTTGTTCCTTCACCAAGCCCCATCGGTAGAAGACCTGTTGCACCTGGATCCAGAGTGCCGCTGTGGCCAGCTTTTTCAATATTCAGAATTCTTTTGACCCATGCGACTACTTCGTGGCTGGTCGGACCGTCTGGCTTGTCTATTAAAATTAAACCATAATCAAGTAATGCTGATATAGGCCGTTTATCAGGATAGTGGCCATACTTCTCACTGGTAATATCATCATCTATCTTTACGAGATTTTCTAACTGAGGTAAAATCAACTGAAATGCTCAGTATGAGTGGTCTGTTCTAAGTATTATAGATTTGCCGGATTTTGCTTTGTTAAGCTGTCGTGAAACAGAATATTGTACATTTTCGCATTCTTAACCTAAACCTACCCTGATCCGATCAGAGCAAGCCACAAGCTCTATTTAAAGCGTCGCCGATCACATAGAAGTTAACCTCAATCAGTCAGTTATTTTTTATTATAAAAGAATTAGGATTTGTTTGCTTTGCTTGTCCATCTGCGTTAATAATTTGTAAGAGAATTTGCCTGATCTATTTTAATCAGATCGGATCAGATTCTGTTCTGGTCTATTGAACTTCGGTTTCGCTAGCTATTAGCCATAATGTTTTTTAAAATACTTATAGATACTTTTACCAATGAACCAAGACACATCAAATCTGTATTAATTGAAAAATCAAAAACTGTCAGATCTTGGCCAAATTCAAACTGATATAATCTGCGATATATCGCCTTATTTTCCTCATCTCTGAGTTTTACTACGGTTTGTGCTTCTTCAATGGAGAGGTTGTCGCGATTGGCCATTCTCTTTGCCCTATTAAGTTGAGAGCCCTTGAGCCAGAATTTAATTGGACCATCAACTAACCAAGGAAGGGTGTAACTTGTAATCACCGCGTTTTCTTTTTTGACGATCTCAACCAGTTTATTATCTACTTGTTTGTCAAAATTTGGATCAGATTTTCTATCAGCCATAAACCTTTTTGCTTCTTCAGTGTCCCACCAATCGTTTCTGGAAACTGAATATCCTCTCTCGCGAGCAAGCATCTTTAAAATGTCGCCTCCGTTGTATAATTTCAAATTAAATTCTTTGGCAATTTCTGATGCCATTGTTGTTTTTCCTACGGCAGGCCAACCGGAAATAACTATGCTAGTTATTGAAGTGTTGTTCTTGATGTTGTTTTTAGTATTGCGATTGTTATGATTATTATTATCTTTATTATTATTAATTGTGAATTCGTTGTTACTTTGTTTGTATGACGTGATATTCTCGTTTGTTTTTTCCATGTTGTTTCATTTCATTTAATTAATCGAATGATTCTTTTGCTGTTTTGTATCCTATTATTATGTCATATATTATGTTATCACATATTATGTTATCACATATTATGTTATCACATATCATATTATGCCGATCTCATCTCCTCTCATCTCATGTTGAACCAGAAAGTAACACTTTGGCCACACAGGATACCGCTTCTTCCATTTTGTCGTCGTTATTGGTTACAATGATAAAAGGCGCGCCAGTTAATATCGAACATGTCGCAACCATCAGCTTTGACGTGTCTATCTCGTACTGAACCTGGTCTGTAGAAATATCATCTCTGACTCGACTAGTATCTTTTTTCCTTCTATTGACAATTTCCAAAGCATCAGCTACTATGATAACAAAACTTGTAGGCTTTATAATTTCTAATAAATGAAGTGGAAGACCAGGATAATAATATCCTTCGCCGGTTCTGATAAATATATGGGTATCGACAATGACAATGCTATCCTGCATTTCAGATATGCGTCTGGCAGTCATATCTTGGAGTCTACGCTGATCTTCAACAGCTAGCTTGCGCAGCTCGTCTCTATTTTTAATTCCTGCTGTCCTTTTCGCTTCCTCGAACATTTCTGTTCCAAATACTACAACCCTAGCATTCTGGCCCTTTTTGCGAATAGATTCAACTGCGGAGGAGATTACGCTTGTCTTTCCAACACCAGGTATGCCTCCTATTATTATACGCTTAGAGGCTGCATGATTTGGAATGCCGGTGTTTGAAGTTTCCATCCACTTTCCGTTTCCATTTCTATTCCCATCATTATTAGTATTGTTCTTAGAGTTCGCATTTACATTTACATTTGCATCTTCGTTTGTATTTGTATTTGTATTTGTATTTGTATTTGCACTTGTATCTGCATTTTTATTAGTGATGGTACTATCAGTATTACTTGGAATTCTAGTATTGTTCTTATAATTATCATTGCTATTACTGTTGATAATGCTCTTGTCTTCTCTAATATAGCTGCTAATATTGCTATTGCTATTGCTATTACTATTTTCTGCCAAGAATGGACGCCAATTTGGGCATATGCGTATCTACTTGTTCTTTAATCAGCAGATTGTAATAATTCACAAGGATATCTACCATCAACAAGATACCTATTCCTGATCCAAAGACGTTTAGTACATCTGAAGCGGAAGCAAGTAGACCTATAATAACACCTCCCACTATGGTAACCGAAGGAATATACTTGTTAAGTAACACTTCCACAGAACCTTCCGATCGTCTAAACCCTGGCACCTGTACGTCTGCGTCAAGCAGGTTCTTTGCTGCAGACTTGGCCGATAAACCACCTAGCTCGACCCATAGACGGCCGAAAATTGTTACTATAGTAGTCAAAAACACTACATACACAACGGCCCTGACAGGATCTTGAGCTGCAGCGTCTAGACTCCTTGGTGAAGTTACATAATATAGTAGACCGCCGGTAGGAGTTTGAGGTCTACCTGGATCGTACTGTGCCAAATAATTGAATACTGGATTTGAATTTTGAGGGTTGTAATTTGCCCATAGCATCTGTCCCATAAAAACTGCATTTGCAAGAAGCGCCGACGATAAAATCACAGGAATATTGGAAGTATACAGGAGCTTGATAGGGTATACTGCAGTAAAGCCTCTATACTTTGTCGAAACAATAGGAATGTCAATATGTATTCCCTGTACATACACCAGTACTAGGAGCACTAGAGATGTAACGATAAGCCCAAATACACTTGGCAATTGTCCCGACCTAAATAAGACATCTTGAAGATGACCGTGGGCGACAGAGTCTATGATAAATGGCAATATACCAACTGGACCGTCCTGTGCTGGCATCGGGCTGAATACGCTCCATAGGATGCCCTGCGCTACACCAGCCATTATAAACAGACTAATTCCTGATCCTAGTCCCCATCCTTTCTGAACTAATTCGTCTAGCAGCATGACAATTAGACTAGCCCCTACAAGCTGGCCAATTAGAATTGGTATTAGCGAGGGACTGGCAAGTAGGCGACCATAAACACTAGTACCATAAAGAGAGCCTTCTGCTATTATTACAACTATAGTTACTATTTTAGTAGCAGACGTGAAAAGCGACCGATCGTCAGGGTTCTTAAAATTGAGCTTGAGCAGATCAGAGCCTTTCAGCAACTGCATAAGCAAGCCTGCAGTAACAATGGGCCCGATTCCGAGCTCAAGGAGTGTTCCCTGTTGGGCTGCAAATATTACTCTAGCAAAAGCGAGAAAATCAAATTTGGGATCGCTGGTAACACCATAGAGAGGAATTTGTCCCATAATTAAATATGCAAATAAGGCAATACCGCTCCAAACAAACTTCTCAGTTAGTGTTATTTTCTTTTTGGGCTTTTCGACTTGGGGAATATAACCAGATACTTTCTTGATAATTGCCCGTATCGGGCTTTCATTATCACTCTTGTTCATTTGATGTTAATAACACCTCCCCTCCTGCGGCCTCAATTTTTTCCTTTGCACTGTTTGATACTTTGGAGACCTTGAGCGTATAAGCGCCAAGCGGCGTCCCGGTCCCTAATAATTTATCATATCCAAGAGAATCTAAATCTAAAACGATTTTACCATTCTTCTCAGCCTTTCCGTGCTTTGCAAAAACAGAATCTAAATCCTTGATATTAATCCAACGTCTTACAAGGTTCCTATTGTGAGGATTAAACGGGGTATGGCCAAAATGATCTGGCTCTTCAATTACAGTTCTAACCCAAAAATGCTTGTGTTTACCTGCTCCCCCAATTCCGCCCCTGCTACCGGCTTGTCTATGCTGACCAATCTGTCCCCAGCCGCAGTACCTGGTTCCCCTCTGTCTTCTGCTCTTTCTAAACCGGGTTGCCATAGTACTTAATGAAACATCCTCCTTCGAGATTTATTATTCGTATTAATATCATTATTATTATTGTTATTAGTAATATTATTTTGATTAATTGTTGTCATCATTTTTATTATCACACTTTTTCCTTTCCATTCTTTTCGTTCCATTTCTTCATTCCTTCTTTGCCCTTGTCTTCTTCACTATCAACCATGGCGGGGTGCTGACAGCGGAACGTGCATTAGATCCATGACGACACCTTAATTAAGTCTTTTGCTGCGTTCAAAGTCCTAATCTCACATTATGTTGTACATTTCAAATAAGTTCAAAGCATGTTCTTTACTATTTGGACTAGTTCTGCATTTTGTCCTAGCACGCCATCCTGAGTAAACTGCTTTTTGGTCTTGTGTTTAAATCCACCTCTTGGAGGAGCCAACGCAAACCAAGGTTTAACAGTCCTTAACTTAGACATTGTAGTTTTATTTTGTGCTATCGCCGAGGCAATCTCTTCAATACTCTCAAATCCCTTAGGAAGGTTACCTTTTGTAAGTGGCTTGAAGCCAGATAATTTGCCTCTTCTTTCAAGCAACTCTTTTATGAAACCCTCATCAACAGAGGTCCAAGCAACGATATCTTTTACTTTTCTTAGCATACCAAGTGTCTCAAAGTTTTCCGGGACAAGGGTTGCTCTGAATTTTTTATCAAGATTTAAGTTTCTTAATGTCGTTTTAGCCCACGCTGGGATATTTACAGTCCCTTTGATTCTTACGACCAGATAGACCATTCTTCTTCTCAACCTGCAGCATACGTGCCTCTAAGCGCGCTAAATATGGCCTTTGTTGTAGAAGACATTGTATTGGTTGCACCAAATGACTTTGTCCATGCATCTTTTAGTCCAGCTAGTTTAAGTAAACTCTTGATATTCTCGCCAGCAACCAGACCAAGGCCACGAGGACCAGGTAATATTTCTATAGTAACGCTACCACCTTTTCCTCTTACTTTAAAAGGTACAGAATGAAGTTGATTGCATCTGCATTCCCAACTTCCGCAACCAAGTTTTATAGGTATAACATCAAGATACGCAGCGTTGGTGGCTTTATCTATGGCTATACGCATTTGTGATGCCTTGCCCTTACCAATCCCAAACCATCCTGCTTCGTTCCCTACCGCAACAATAGCGTTAAAACGTGTCATCTCTCCTGCGTCTGTTTGCTTTTGTACTATGCCCACATGGACAACTTGGCTTTTTATATCTGGCAAGAGATGACGAACTATCTCAGATTCCTGAATTCTCATACCATTTTCGTATACTTCGTCCATACTGTTGATTTTACCACTCGCTACAAGGGAGCCTAGTGTCGTACGCGGCTTCCACTCTTGACGATGTTCTTGTTGTTGCCTAGATGAAGGTCTTACCATTGTTTATATTCTACTCCTCTTTGATACGTTGATCCGCTACAAAAGATCGGCCCATGTTGTTTCTCATCATTACTGTTGCAGCTGGGGGTATTGTTATTGCTGCTGGTGCTGCAACCATCATTATTATGCTCATCATTACAAGTACACTTTTGTTAGGTTTCAACGTATTATAATAATATATCACTTTTAGCATTCGCCCACTATCATTATCTTCTTTACTAGTATAGTCTTCATTCTACTGCTGCTGTTCTGATGCTGCTGGCTTTGCGTCAAAGTTCTCTGAGATTTTTTGCTTGGTCGCTTCGCAATGTGATGGATATTCCTCTGGATTTAGACCATCTTTTATCCTGGCAGAGAATATAGAGTTGTATTTTGCTTCGTCTGCTTTAAGGATCTTGGCATACTCTGCAATATGTTTTCCATTTATGCGGTCATCTGAGGGTAAATTGTCTTCTGAAACTGGCACATTAACCCCGGCAGCAACTATTCCTTTCAAGCATGCCGCTACGCGTGATGTAAATGAATCTCTACCTGTATAAAGGATAGCATTGTCGCTTCCTTTTGCCAGGCTCTTTTTGCCAAGAAGGAACCCTGTCAGATAGCATGCAGGCAAACTGTTAGTTGATCCCTTCCAGCCGTATTTTCGTAGTTCTCTGCTATGTGCAGAACAAATGACGATATCGCCTTTTAGTGTAGGTTTTAAGAATTGACAAAAGACGTTCTGGTCACTTACCTTCGCAACAATAAAATGTCTTCGGCTCAATAATAACGAAGCTCGTTTTCTATAATTTGTCCTTCGTTGACGATTCCTCTTTAGTGTAGGATTATATGTCATAGTTCATTTCACCTTTTATTATCATTCTTAGTGTTATTTTGAGTAACAATTAATGGCAAACATTGTTATTCACTTATAAACGTTTTAACGATATAATTCACTAGATACAACCGGCACTGCTAGATCGCTTTTGTACTTTTTGGCATGTGGATGATAATGATGATAGCCAGCAATGATAACAACATTTTCTCTTTGTTCTTGTTCTTGCTGTTATCTGGCTTCTTGGTCTACTATCCCGTTGTCATTTTGCTTGCTGCTACTTCTTTTTCCGCTTCTTTTTTGGTTGTTTTTCTCGTGGTCTCGTTTCTTCTTTCTTTTTTTCTTTCTTCTTCAGTCATTTTTTTTGCAAGTTGATTAGAAATTAATGCAGCAGTGGCACCAGCCCCAATACCGTTATCGATATTTACTACAGAAAGGCCAGGGGTACAGCTTTGCAGCATGCTTGCAAGCGCGGCTATACCATCAGAACCAAACCCATATCCCACTGATGTAGGGACCCCAATAACAGGGATGTTTACCATCGAAGTTACAACAGATGCCAGAGCGCCTTCCATTCCAGCTACAACTACTATAGCACCTACATTTTCCGATATCATCTCTCGGAGAGCAGGGAAGAGTCTGTGCATTCCTGCGATTCCCACGTCATAACTAGCGATGGTTTCGCAGCCCATAGATTTTGCCATAAGCCTGGCCTCCTCTGCTATACCTATGTCGGAAGTGCCGGCCGCGAGAATACCTATTTTTCCTGCTAGAGTTGACCTACCACCACTACCGCTACTACTACGATTGCTAATACCATTACTAGTATTACTAGTATTACTATTCTTACTACGACTAGGGCTAGAAGCACTTGGTGTAAGAAGATGCGATTTATTCGATACGAGAATTGTTGAACTTTTTTTGCCGACTTCAATGTCAAGTTTTGTTTTTCTTAACGCTTTGCAAAACCTATTAAGAAGCTGTTCAGGCTGAACTTTGCTCACAATGACTTGGCCATTTCTACGTACAGCTGCTCTGGTTATCTCCAACAGATCAGCATATTGCTTGCCTTTGGCCAAGATTACTTCAGGGATTTCCTTTCGAATTTCTCGGTTAACATCTAGTTGTGCTACGTTATTAGCAACTTGTTCAATTGAGTGGACGGAAATCTGTTTTTGTAGCTCGTCGATCGAGATTTCCCCTCTCGAAAATCTTGTCAGCAGAGTCCTGAGATTCATTATCCAGTCACATTCGCAGACACTCTATTATTATTATTATTATTATTATTAATAGAATTAGTGTTGTTACTATTACTATTACTATTCAACAATAGTAGCAACAATGATGATACAAAATAAGTACAAGGAAAGCGATCTAATAAATATCGCTCAGGACAAGAAAAAAATAAAACAGTGATGCAAAGGTTGTTCTCGTTGTTGTTGCTGCTATTCCTAAATCTGTAAGACATTTACCGCTTCCTTAACACTATTAATACCCGTGTTGAAAATGTCCTGCTCGAAATCATCGAGGTTTACTTCGATAATTTTTTCAACTCCACTGGCACCTATAACCGCAGGAACACCCATACAAATACCACTTGCACCGTATTCTCCTTCCAATAAAGTCGATACTGGAATTACCAGTTTTTTATCCTTGATTATAGCCTCGACCATCGTTGTAATCGCATTTCCAGGCGCGAATACAGTGGCGCCTTTAAGAGATATAACTTCGATAGCAACCTTCCTCGTTTTTTCGAAGATCTCTTCTGCATCCTGATTAGAAATAAATTGGTTCAGTGGAATTCCGCCAAGAGAAGAAAATCTAATGAGCGGAAGCATATTCTCACCATGCTCACCGATCACCATTGCTTGTATAGAATCTCTAGAAACTTTTGTCTTTTCCGCAATAAAGTGCTTGAACCTCGACAAATCAAGCATTCCTCCCATACCCATAACGTTATTTTTCTTCGCACCGGTTTTTTTCAGAACCAGATATGTCATTGGATCAAGCGGGTTGGTTACAACGATAAGTTTAGCATCTTTTGCATACATTTGAATTTTCGATGTTACATCTGTTACTATGGAAGCGTTTGTCTTTAGCAAGTCCATTCTTGTCATTCCTGGCTTTCTTCCTACACCGGCAACTAGTACAACAATCTCTGATCCTTTCATGTCTTCATAGTTATTAGAACCAGAAATTTTAGAGTCTGATCCTCTTTCTGACAATTGGTGGTTAATGTCCATAGCCTCGCCTTGAGGAAGTCCTTGGATTATATCTAACAAAAGTATGTCTCCCAGTTCTCTAAGACCGCAGCTCAATGCTGCATAGGCGCCAACTTTGCCGGAGCCTATTATAGTAATATTCATTTAAAAACCTTCAAACTATTTTTGTTTGGCTACTTATAAATTTAATTTTCTAGTAGTAGACCTCGAATTAAATGTACGTAGTAACGCTAACGAATCACTCATATGATATATGATGTATGATATAATATGATATTCCGACAAACAGAAGGTAGAGAGATATAAAGACAAATTTATTGACACATTTATACAAGCATGCGGGTATAGAGTCAGGTTTAGATAATAAAAACGCTGATGTTATGAATCTGCAAAAGTCAAAAAATTGTTTTATCCATTAAGCAAGTGTTATATTTACACTTTCAGAATGTTTTATTAATAGCTTTATGTCGACTACGAGAATCACCATCATTGATTCACAATTAAGTGGCATATCTGGAGACATGCTTCTCTCAAGCCTTGTACATGCGGGAGCAGACAAAGAAAGAGTGCTACGTGCGGTCCTTGAGTGCCAAAAATATCTTAAAGGAAGTAAAATCAAACACGCCGATTTTGTGAGGACTACACGTAGCGGACTTAGTGCTACCGAATTTCAGTTCAAGTATAGCGATTCCGTTTCAAAGCGCCGCGGAATGGAAATGTATAGGTCACTTGCTCTGTGCTGTGATTCTCTGGACCTGCAGCAACGTGCAAAAACATTCATACTTGAGTCATTTAAAACAATCATTAAATCCGAATCCATCGTCCACGGTGAAGAGATCAGTTCAGTTCACCTGCATGAGACTTCCAGCATAGATACATTTGCGGATTTGATTGGATCTGCTGTCGCTTTGCAGGATCTCGGATTGTTCGAAACCAGAATATACTCCACCGGCGTCGGGGTTGGCCGTGGTTACTTAAAGTTCTCGCACGGAATGGTTACTAACCCGAGTGGTGCCGTGCTTGAAATTTTCAAGGACAAGTCATTTACGTTGCATGGTGGGGCAGTTGAAGCGGAATTGACTACTCCAACTGGCGCTGCAATGCTCGCTAATTTAACATCTGAAACGGTTAGTCATTATCCGAGTTTTTCAGTAGAGAAAATAGGATACGGCGCAGGTCATAAAGAATTTAAAGACATTCCTAACGTCCTCCGTCTGGTAATTGGAAAATCTTCATTGATCAGCAAAGCTGGAACAGAAATTGTACATCTCCTGGAGACAAATGTCGATGATATTTCTGGAGAGGTTATTGGAAACCTGATTGATGTATTGATGAAAGCAGGTGCGCTAGATGTTGTTGCAATCCCAGGTATTTCTAAGAAAAACAGGCCAGTTTACGTGATTAGAGTGATGACTGATCACAGCAAATTGAATGAAATTATGGACTTGCTAGTTAAGGAAACCGGATCGCTAGGAGCTCGTATCCAAGAACTGCAAAGATTCGTGCTACCACGGACATTACTCAATGTACAAATCGACATCGAGAACAAACAATTTAACCTTCACGTAAAAATTGCAAAGGACACGGCGGGTAAGACGATAAGTATAAAGCCTGAATTTGAGGAAGTTAAATTTATTGCATTGCAGCTAGAAAAGCCATTTAAGAGAACCATGGACCTAGTCACAGCAAAGGTTTTGCGAAAACTGGAAGGGATGTGATATCATTTGCAGTCACAAAATGAATCATCGAGTACTAAAGAGAATCTGAACAAGCTAACAGATTGGTTCTCAAACAAAACCAAGAGCGTGATTGTTGCGTTGTCTGGAGGTGTTGACAGTGCGGTTGTTGCGTTAGCAGCAAAAAAGGCCCTTGGTCTTAACGCTTTATCCATTACTGCAAATTACAAGACTCTTTCTGCAGAAGAGCTGTCTAGCGCTGAAAGAATAGCTAAAGAGATTGGGATCGCGCACATAACAATAGAATATAACGAATTAGAAAATTCGGAATTTGTAAAAAACGACGAACTTCGATGTTACCACTGCAGAAATGAATTGGGGGAACGACTCGTGTCTGAGGCACACAAGTATGGAATAGACCTGATAGTTGACGGAACCAATACTGATGATCTAAACGATTACAGGCCTGGAATCGTGGCACTTAGGAAAAAAGGTATTAAAAGTCCCCTTGCAGAAATAGGACTAGACAAGTCCCAGATCAGAGCCATTGCGTTAGAGTATGGGCTTTCTGTTTACAACAAACCCTCCAATGCTTGTCTTGCATCAAGGATTCCAAGAGGCATAAGTGTTACTGCTGAGAAACTTGGCAGAATTGAAAAATCTGAAATCATCGTTAAAAGAGTGGCAACGGTTGAACAGGTCAGGGTAAGGGATCACGGAGAAATCGCACGAATAGAAATAGCACCTAGTGAATTAACCAAGTTGTTTGACGTCGACAAACTCACAAAGATAGATGTAGAACTTAGAAATCTCGGCTTTAAGTATGTAACAGTTGATATTAGAGGATATAGGAGTGGAAATCTCGTTGTTATTCCAGAATGAGATGAAATGAAATATTTTCATTACATTACAGGAATCATGATAGGATGACTATGATGATGATATGATGACATGATGATGATATTCATAACTAGTGGTGATTATGCATGTTACGTATTAACAAAACCTTTCATAAGATAAAACTTCTACCACTTATTATTATAATGTTAATATTATTATTATAATTATCATGGCCGCTGAATTTGCCAAAAGTATTAATAACTTTGTCATGATTTTGAGATTGGTGTAATTAGGATACGTCAAACGAAACATCTTATTCGTATCGATCAGCTCCAGATATAGGGGACTCTGCTCCTGACTTTGACTTGGCTGATGCTGATCTCAAATTGCAAAAACTCAGTAATTACAAGGGAAAACCTGTAGTGCTAGCATTCTTTCCTGCTGCTGAATCACCAGTCTGTACTAAAGAAATGTGTACGTTCAGAGACTCGCTTCAAGAGTTAAAAGGATACGATGCCCAAATCGTGGGAATCTCTGTGGATGGACCTTTCGCCAATAAAATTTTTACTGAAAATAGGCATCTTAATTTTCCAATATTAAGTGACTACAAGCGAGACACCATAAAGAACTATGGAATTGTCATGCCAAATCTTGGTCCGCTACAGGACTATAATGCAGCCAAGAGATCCATATTTGTATTAGACAGTGCAGGAAAGATTCGCTACAGATGGATATCAGACAACCCGCTAATAGAACCAAATTATGAAGAGATAAGAGCAGCTCTCGCCAAGTTAAAAACCGGTTCGTAAAAAAACCTAACCTTTTTTTTAACACACACGCCTTCTATTATTATTATTATTGTTATTATTTTTATATCCGATTTTTGACTGCTATTGCGAGTATTGTTGTAACTACTTAATCTATACTTCTAAGGCCGTATTATGTAGGTGGATTTTATTCTGTTATTATTATAGTATTATACTATTCTATTACTGCAATTAGATCATGTCTTGCGATGCTTGCTCCCTCTTTTGCTCTTATCTCTTTTACAACGCCGTCCTTATGTGCCTTGATAGCCACCTGCATTTTCATAGACTCTAGTACTACTACGGGATCACCCTTCTTGATATTGGAGCCTGGTTTTGCCATTATAGAAACTATCCTACCTGGAATTTGACTAGTTAGATTGTTTTCTGCAGCGCCAGCACCTGCTGAAGACATTGATTTTTGGAGTATCTCGGCTAGTTTAGAGTGCTTTTTCATAGCCAATGGCTCTCCGTCTATAATCATCTTTATCTCAGAGCTGCTTGACCTTAGTATTTTCGCGTGGTGATAGGAATTTCCTAATATAAACTCGAACTCATTGGTACCAAATTTGAGTATTCTAAGTTTTTGTTCTTTTCCATCTACCTTAATTAAAAGAGTTCCATCAGTAGAAGATCTTATGATCTCGCCAGACAACAGAGTTTGGAGGTCCTCAATTTTAAATTGCATTTATGAATCTCCTTCCGTTATGCGATCTATTCCAACTCCTAGTAGTAGCGGTCGTGATACTAGTGGCATTAGTATTGTTAATTTCAGTACTATTACTAGACCCGATCTTTATATACTCTGACTGCAATAATGCAGCCGCTAACGCAGCTGACGAAAGCTTCTGTGTTCGGTTCTTTGCATTTTGATGCATTTTGTCCATCAAATTAAACCTGTCAAGATAATCTGTTGAAAGATCTCCTTTGATAAAGTTCGGATCTTGTACTATAGTTTTGTGAAGTGGTATCGTAGTATTAATTCCCTCGATTGTAAATTCAGCTAGAGCATTTCTAGTCCTTATGCGTGCTTCTTCAAAGTCCCTACCCCATGCGATCAGTTTCGCAACCAGTGAATCGTAGAATCCTGACACCAAGCATCCTGGGTACAGATATGTATCTACCCTAACGCCAGGTCCATAAGGTAGATTGCAGTTCGGAACTGGTCCGACCGAAGGAGCAAAGTCATAGAACGGGTCCTCTGCATTGATTCTACACTCTATTGCACAACCATGCATTTTCAGATCTTCTTGTCGAAATGGAATTTCTTCTCCCTGAGCAATTGCGATTTGCAGTTTTACAAGATCGATCCCTCCTGTTACCAATTCAGTCACGGGATGTTCCACTTGTAACCTTGAGTTAATTTCGATAAAATAAAAATTCCCTTTATCGTCGCGTAGAAATTCGGCTGTTCCTGCATTAAGATAGTCTACTGCCTCAACAGCCCTGACAGCTATTTGGCCTATATTATCTCTGGTCTTTTGATCGACAACTGGCGAGGGCGACATCTCAATAAGCTTTTGATGTCTTCTCTGAATAGAACACTCACGTTCAAACAAATGGCGTGAGTTACCATGAGAGTCCCTTATTAGCTGGAACTCGATATGCCTAATCTTTTGAAGATACTTCTCGACAAAAAGAGCGGCTTTTCCAAATGCAGCTTTGGACTCGGCTGACGCCATCTCGAATTCTTGCCTGAGTTGTTTCTCGTCATTTGCAAACCTAATACCTCGTCCCCCACCACCAAAAGCTGACTTTAAGAGGACCGGATATCCAGCAGAATGGGCAATATCAGCTGCCTTGTCAACATTGTCAACTACTCCATCGCTTCCAGGAACTGTTGGCACTTTTGCCTTATTCATTAAGGCCTTGCATTTCATTTTGTCTCCTGTCAGCTCCATTGCTTTACTCTTTGGTCCAATAAAGATGATTCCGTTTTTCTCACAAAGCTCTGCAAAATTTTCATTTTCTGAAAGAAAGCCGTAGCCTGGATGTATTGCATCTGCGCCGACTTGATTTGACAAGTCAATGATTTTGTTCATGTTAAGATAGCTATCTGAAGCAGCAGCCTGGCCGATCTGATAAGCCTCGTCAGCTCTTTTCACATGAACCGACCTTGTGTCTTCGTCTGAGTATATCGCAATTGATTTTATATCCAACTCTTTGCAGGCACGGATTACTCTGAGGGCTATTTCTCCTCTGTTTGCAATTAGGATACTTTTGATCTTGTCACCCATTACACATCCTCACCATAATGTCCCATGCTCGTTAGCATAATTAGGATTATTATTATTATGATAATAATCTTGCATAATATATATCGCTCCTGTTCGCCTATACCTACAAGTTCATGTTGCCGTGTTTCTTAGATGGCCTGCTGTCTTTTTTTGTTGCAAGCGATTCAAGTGCACGGATTATCATTGGTCTGGTTTCCATGGGATCTATCACCAGATCTATTATGCCTTTTTCGGCCGCTATGTATGGATTAGCAAATTTGTCTCGGTATTCCTTGGCTAGCTTCTTTTTTGTAGAGACCGCGTCAGCTGATTGTTTCAAATCCCTTCTATGAATAATCGTAATAGCCGCTTCAGGCCCGAGCACAGCGATTTCTGCAGTTGGCCATGCAAAGTTAACATCTGACCTTAGGTTCTTGCTTCCCATCGCGATGTATGCACCACCGTAAGCCTTGCCTATAATACACGTGATCTTTGGGACTGTTGCCTCACAATATGCATACAAGAGCTTACTTCCATGTCTAATAATGCCGTTGTGTTCTTGGTCGCTTCCAGGCAGGTAGCCGGGAGTGTCTACAAAGGTAAGAATAGGAATGTTAAATGCGTCACAGAACCTGATGAATCGAGCCGCCTTGTTAGACGAATTTATATCTAGAGCTCCAGCCAAATACATTGGCTGATTTGCAACAATACCCACAGATCGGCCGTTAATTCTTGCAAAGCAAACCACTATATTTTCTGCAAATAGTTCGTGAACTTCGAGAAATTCTCCATTGTCCACTATTCTTTTTATGATCTGCTTGATATCGTACTGTTCATATGGATTTTCCGGAACAATGCCTATCAAGTTTGGGTCAATTCTATTAGGATCGTCCGTGTTCTCGGCTAAGAACGGCTCCTCGATATTATTTTGAGGGATATATGACAAAAGTTTCTTTATTTTATCCATACAGTCGTATTCATTTTTGGCTACAAAATGTGCTACACCTGATTTTGTTGCGTGCGTCATGGCTCCGCCTAATTCCTCAAATGACACCTCTTGGCTCAGTACTTCCTTTACGACTTCCGGCCCGGTTACAAACATCTGACCTATACGTTCAACCATAATGACGAAGTCAGTCATTGCTGGAGAATAAACTGCTCCACCTGCACAGGGACCTATGCTTGCAGTAATCTGTGGTATGACACCCGAGGCAAGAGTGTTTCTAAAAAAGATATCACCATAGCCATCGAGGCTCATTACCCCTTCTTGTATCCTAGCCCCTCCTGAATCAAGTATCCCAATTACTGGTGCTCCGGCTTTCATAGCATGGTCCATCACTTTGACTATTTTCTTGGCCGCCATTTCGCCTAGTGAACCCCCCAGAACTGTAAAGTCATATGTGTACAGGAAAACTTGACGTCCATTGATTGTGCCAAATCCTGTAATCACGCCGTCACCATAGAATTTCTTTGTGTCAGGATCATCACTTCTATGGGTAACGTATTTGTCAATTTCAAGAAAGGAGTTTTCATCTAAAAGGAGATCAATTCTTTCGCGGGCAGTAAGCTTACCTTTCGAATGTTGGGCCTCGATCCTCTCCTGTCCGCCTCCCCCTTCAGCCAGTTTTTTCAAATTGTACAAACGCTTAATTTTATCTTCATGCATGGCTGTGGATTGTATCCCAGGCCTGCTTATATAAATTCATTACACCATTTTTCTAATGGAGCCGCTCCGGCATGTCCGTTAGAGTGCTTTTTTGAAGTGGAGCGCTGCGTCTATAAGCCAAGCTGTTTCAGACATAGTATCTCCTAGAGCTTGCAGCAGAGTGCTGCTGCTGCTGCTGCAAAGCACATCTCAAAATACAGTTTCTAATCTAATATAGATTCAAAGTATTCATATATTAGATTATTAAAACATAGATTGACGCAAATAATTTCAAATGAACAACCGTCGTCGTCAATTTTATTATTTTATTATTTTGTTATCGATTATAATTTAATACAATTTTGTAATCTATTCCCTCAGTCCAGAACGCCCGCCTTTTGCGCGTCGGAAATAGATCAGCCCGAGGTTATAATTTTCATACAACGATTCGAGTGTTTCTATCTCGGTTAGAATTGTCTCGATTTTTTCTTTGTTAGATTCAGGATCTTGCTTTAGCTTTTCCAATAAATCTTGCTTCTCAGCAATTAACTTTGACACATTTTGTTCATATTCACTGGACATGTTGATGCTGAAATATGAATACATTTTGGGCTTTAAGTTTTGCTATATTATTATTATTATTATTTCTTGACGAGTGCTTTCACATTTCTCTGATAATCTACCAGTACGTTCGTGTTTTTCTCAAAGTACGGAAACAGATTCCTCCGCACCATTTCGTTATACCAGTGTTCATTGTAGTGGTTTATAGAAAGGAACAGAAATTCTAAAAATGGCATAATAGGATATTCCTGCGGCAGCATACTTAGTGCAATCTTTGCATCATCAGAATAAATCTTGCTTTTCCTCATTGTAAGTTCAAATCCCTTTTTTATGTCTCCAACATTTAATGAATAATACAAAGGCCATGACGGAATCTTAATCGAACCGTTCTTGATTGCATCTTCGATTTCGTTGCCGCAGCCCACACATTCACCAGCCCTTGCCATGCCTAAATGATAAATGTCTGCAAGCGGTCTGTGATTTAGAGCCATATTTCTACCAGCAGACCCCATTACAGCACGATACTTTTTGTAGCAAGTAATCATACTTTCGTCAGAGATAGATTCCGGTTTATTTTTCAGCTTTGAATCAATATATTGTCCAATCCTTGCGTCCTTAAATCCATCCTCGAATGCCTTCAATACGGAATCTCCTCCTTCGGATATCTTCTGTCTGGCAATTTCAAGGATATACGGACTCATCAATTTGTAATCGTCGAGATATTCTAGATCTTCATCCCTGTCCACTATTCTATCCATAGGCTCGCTCAAATCTATTGCAATCATGTGGCCGTCGATAATCGAGTTTTTGGTTTCCGTAGAAACGTTTTCCTTCAGATAATCTGAAGCACCTTCAAATAAAGCCGTGAATACAGGAAACGTCATCTTTACAAAATTGGAGTCCAAAATTCTCCCTACCCTGTCGGCGAGTATCTCTGGTCTTGATAGTCTGGATTTAATATCGTTTACCTTTTGTTCTTCTAAAGCGAATTCTGCTGACCCAGTCTCTTCCATGAATTTTTTTAGGGTGTTTGATGGGGTGGGATCAGAAACAATAATTTCATGAAGAGATAATAGATATCGTTTTGTAAATTCAGGGAATTCTTTTTCCGTCTTCTGTTTGTATTTATTAAATTGCTTGTAACCGGTCTGTCTGAAAAATATCTGCTTCAATATTGCTTTTCCAGAGCCAGTGCTCATTAAAGCAGATTTCGTAAAAACTGAGCTGTCCTTTGTACTCATTATATCATTTGACTAGCACTCAGCAATTATTTAACTATTGACGTGCAATGGATATACACCATAACTCAGGCACGCTCAACTCAGGATTTCTTAACCAAAAGATAAATAATTGTTGGTTGGTTCGTAGTAGTAGTTAATCAGTTTATAGTCGCTTTTTGAATTGGTTTTTGGATATATAGGAAAAAATTGATCTTTTCCTTCACGAATAAAAATTAGAATTTGAGTGAAATCAGCACCTACTCGACGACGACTATTATTATTATTATTATTATTATTATTGTATTCGTTTGATCCGATATCGATTTGTTGATCTGTCGATCTGTTGATTCTTTATTTCATTTTTGGCAGAAAAATTACCTTGAAGCCATTGCAATACGCTCTTGCTCATTCTTTTTCTTCACGGCATGGCTTGCCATATCGTTACGAGATGCTAATATAATTTCAGTTGCTAAAGCTTCTTCTATAGCACGAGGGTTGGAGTAAGTTGATTCTTTTACACCTTCGGCTATAAAGCGAAGTGCGAGATCGACTCTGCGTAACGGCGCAACATCCACCGAGACGTGGTAGACCACTCCACCGTAAACAATACGAGTAGTGTCCTCGTTTGGAGCCGAGTTTTCAATGGCTTTAACTAACAGTTCTACGGGATTCTTGCCTGTCTCTAAATGTATGATATCCAGTGCGGTTTTGATTGTATTCAATACCCTCATTTTTTTACCCCCCATTCTGCCGGTGTTCTTTGCATACCTTTTGCCAAAATGCATCATATTATTTGCTAATCTTTCTATGAGATTAACTTCAGCCTTCTTTAACCTCTGATGTTCATGTCTTCCAAAGCTTATAGGAATGACTGCAGAAGGTTTCAGAGATATGGCTTTTTGCAAACCAAGGTCGGCTACTTCAATTTTACTAGTATCCCATTTGTTAAATAACAACATGTTTACAATCTCTTTACCCATAGATTATAATTACCTCCTCGGTTTCTCCTTTCTTCCTCTTACCAGCTCGTTAAGCGATACCCCATTAACTTTAAACACCTGCCACCGTACTCCGGGTATGTCACCCATGGCACCTCCCATTGAACCACCTATCCCTTCTAATATGACCTCATCGTGTTCATCAACGAAATTCAAGGCCCCGTCACGCGGGAGAAACGCAGTGATAGACTTGCCGTTCTTTATCAATTGTACTCTCACGCACTTCCTCACGGCAGAGTTAGGCTGCTTGGATTCGATACCAACCTTTTCCAAGACTATACCTCTCGCTTGAGGAGATCCCTCTAGAGGGTTTGCTTTTTTATCTAGCATCAACATCCTTCGCTTAAAATACTTGTTGGCCCATCTGGCCCTTTTCCTTTTTGAGCTTAAAACACGGCCCGCAAACAGGCCTAATGGAGACTTGGCCATTTTACATGCTCACCTGATCGTTATGCATCGCAGATCTATCCTCACTCATTATAAGAACATTGGATATTTGGAAGTATCGCTTCGCAAGTAACCTTGCCTTCTCGGCATTTCGGCCTTCCCTCCCAACCACGACACCTTTTTTCTTAGCATCTACAATAACAACTGCCTGCCTCGTTCCGTCCATCTTATCATTCATTCTGATCTCATTTATCATGTCACTATTTAGTATGTTCCTTATGAATTCTGAAGGATCATCAGAGTATTCTACTAGTTCGACCTTTTTTCCGACTACGTTTTGCAACTGTTTGATGGTTGCTCCTCCTTTTCCTATAGCTAACCCCATTTGCCCTTTGTTGACAATGAAAATTACCCTCTCCATCTTTTCGTCTACGACGCAGTCTCTGGCAATAGCGCTGGTAATGCTCTGGAACAGTGATATTAATCGTAATTCATCGGAAGTTAGCTTTATTTTCTCGGTCATGTATTATAATACCTACCTATAAAACGAAAGCGGTGTTCATGGTTTGACAGCATCAAATAACAACAAATCATGCTGATTCATAGACTATAATTTAAGTCTTCATGTGCTGCTGTGAAGAATGAAAGTATTATACTGCAAAAGACCATATGGCTCATTTCATTTGGTAGCCTGTTGTTGTTGTCGATAGATGTTATCCTTGGATTCCTTTGATTGGATATCCGACATTATAGAATCTATCTGCGCGTCAGTCCCAGACTTCAAAGCAATCACATTAATCCTGAATGGTTTGTTGCAGAGCTTTCCCAGTCTAAAAGAATTTCCATCAAACCGATAAATCGGAACATTTTCGTTGTTAGCCTCCGATTCAATTTTCGATCTATAGATCGGCGAAATAGTATTAGATACCAGAATCAACTTTGATCCTTTTATCGATTGCAAAACTTGCTTAGTCCCGCACTTGTATTTATTACCAGCGATGGCGTCCTTTAGTACTTTATCAAGTGTCTTTACCATTTTAATTTACTCCTTCACCATCATGTATAGCTCTACCATACCCGTGCCAACTGGAACAGTAGCTCCTACTATAACATTTTCTGTTACGCCCCTAAGTGTTTCGATCTGACCCTCCAAAGATGCCCTGGCAATTGTTGGGACCGTAATTTCAAATGCAGCTCTTGCTAAAACGGATGTCTTTGTTCCAGCAATACCATGTCGACCGATTTGTTGTAAGTATCCTTTTGATGTCATCAGATCGGCTACTAGCATGATGTGTCTTGTATCAACCTCAAGCCCTTGTTCCTCTAGCGTATTTGTGATCTCCTTTACAAGCGCAGTACGGGCTGCCTCAATGCCAAGTGTCTGCCATATTTCGTAGACATTATTTGTTGTGATTCTAGATGTGTCCACACCTTTTATGGCCACTATCTTGGAAAGGTTTGATCCGGCCGTCTGAATAACCCATTCGTCATCTTGCTTTACTATCGTCACTCTTTCAATATCAGGCACGCCCTTAACCCTGGCGCTGAGCAATTTGTTCTTTAAGGTCAGAAGTGTTTGCGCATCCGGTTCGTCAGTTGAAGTTATCTTTATCAGTAGTTTCTTTTCGTTGAGCGAAGCTTCGTATTTCTTCTTAGAGCCCTTAAGTACCTCATAGACTTCTTTTATATCGCAACCCCGTTCAGATAGCTTTTCTTCCGATAAATAAAAGCTAAGTATACCGCTATAATCTATATCCGTCTTGTCGATCAAGTCGCTTACGCGGGTCAAAATAATTTCCCTTGCAACCTCGAGTGCCTTTTCTCTAGAGACTTTGTAATCACTCTCCAAATACACATCCATAGTCGGTGTGACTGGTTTCTTTCTGGCATCGACTAGCTCGATTAGTCTTGGCAGCCCAAGCGTTACGTTGCGCTCCTTTACCCCTGCAAAATGAAACGTCCTAAGTGTCATCTGTGTCCCTGGCTCACCAATAGACTGTGCAGTTACAACACCTACAGCCTCGCCAGGTTCAGCAAGGGCCCTCTCGTTGAGGTCAATTGTTTTTTTCATTACTTTCTCAATTCCTTCTTTACTTAGTCTGTTTTCCAATAGTGCCTTCTCCAAATTACTTCTTAGCCTCGGATTTAGGTTATCGGCATACCTTTGTACTATATTTTTGATGTCGGTTTCGGTAGCCTTTCTGCCATCGTCAATAACTGATTCACTTTCGATTAACCTCGAAATATTCACAGCCTCTCCATGATCGCTTTTGGCAGGGTCGATTCCATCTTCTCCGTAAACATATTGCAGAATGTTACCATGCGGATCTCTTACAGTTTGATCATACTCTATTTTCAGATGTTCGAGGGCGTTAATCAACCTCCTCTGCATGTATCCTGATTGCTGAGTTCTAACAGCGGTATCCACTAAGCCCTCTCTGCCGCCCATTGCATGAAAGAAGAATTCTAGTGGACTCAAGCCGTCTCTATAATTTGACTTTATAAAACCCTTGGCGTCTGGATTTGTGTCATTTGTTTTGAAATGTGGAAGCGATCTATAATGATATCCCTTAAAGATTCTTTTTCCCCTTATTGACTGCTGACCTAACGCAGCCGTCATCTGTCCAATATTAAGAGTAGAACCTCTTGCTCCTGTCGACGCCATGATAACACCAGAATTGTCATCTGGAAATGCTCTGTCTGCAGTCTTACCAGCCCTATCCCTTGCTCTTGAAAGTTCGTTTACGATATAGAGCTCTAGTGCCTCATCTGGAGAAAGCCCTCTTGTTAGAGGTAAGGTGCCATCTTTATACTGCTGGATTAGCTCGTGAACCTTATCATAAGCCTTCTGAATAACATCACTGATCTCTGAATTTGTTTCCTGACTCAACCACAAATCAGAGTATCCGTATGTAAAACCAATATGAGTTATATACGTTTTTAGCATTATCAGTATAGAATCCAAGAATTTCCTCGCTGCATCAGTACCATAATCTTTTGCTATCCTATGCAGAACACTATCAGGTTCCTCTGCACCGATTGAGGCTTTGTCTATAACGCCACTAATAAGTTCGCCATTTTTGATTACTACGTCCTTTCCTTCCCTCTTTGCCGCTTTGTTCCATTTTGATGTTATTATAAAGTTGAAGTCGCTCGGGAAAAACAGTGAAAAGAGCTGTTTTCCAGAATACAATTTTGAGCCATCTTTCACTATCTTTGGTTGAGGAAGCGCTCCTCTGTAGCCTCCTATTAGTGCCAGATTAGCAAATTCCTCTCGGGTAAGGGTGGTACCATCTCGGGTCAATATGAACGCCCCGGTTATAAAATCTCTAATTCCACCTATAATCGGCCCTCCGTACCTTGGTGAAATTAGTTGGTCTTGAACCCTCATTAAAAGAGCTGCCTCTGCTCTAGCCTCTTCGCTTTGAGGAACATGAAGGTTCATTTCATCTCCATCAAAATCAGCGTTATATGGAGGACAGACAGCAGGATGTAGTCTGAACGTCCTATATGGCAATACTCTTACATAATGTGCCATAATCGACATCCGGTGGAGCGATGGTTGTCTATTGAAGATTACTATGTCCCCGTCAGACAAATGACGTTCAACCATGTATCCTGGTGCTAACGAGTCTGCTACAATCTTTCTATCTGTGACATAATCTAATCTAATTTTTACCCCGTCAGGTCGGATTATGTAATTTGCCCCAGGATATATGTTCGGTCCATTGATAACCAATTTCTTGAGTCTGTCAAGGTTCCATTGGGAAATTGTTTCCGGAATAGTGAGCTTCTTGGCAACATCGACCGGCACGCCAACATTTGAAATAGTGAGATTGGGGTCAGGAGAGATTACAGTTCTGCTAGAAAAGTCAACACGTTTGCCCGATAGAGAACCTCTAAATCGCCCCTCCTTTCCTTTTAACCTCTGTGTCAATGTCTTAAGCGGTCTTCCTGATCTGTGATGGGCCTGCGGTATTCCTGATACTTCATTATCGAAGTACGTTGTAACATGATACTGCAGTAGGTCGACAAGATCTTGAACAATTAGTGGTGGTGTTCCTGCTTCCTTACTTTCTTTCAGTCTTTGATTTACTCTAATAATATCTACAAGCTTATGCGTCAAATCGTCTTCCGACCTAATCCCTGTTTCTAGTATGATAGAAGGCCTTACCGTGACAGGAGGTACCGGAAGAACCTGTAATACGAACCATTCAGGTCTCGCGGTGTTAGGGTTGTAACCTAGAACTATTAGATCATCGTCAGGAATATGGGCTAACCTTTCTCTGATTGTAATCGGCAAAAGCCTGTTTTCTCCAGCGTCTGTCTTTTCCACGAAAATAGAGGGTTTAGTGAAAACTATGTCATATTGATCCTTCTTACAATGGGGGCAGACTTTGACTTTCTTTGCTTTCTCAATGATTTCGTCCTTAGCATTTTCAAGCGTAATCACTGCGTATGCCGCTTTGCTATCCCTGAGCGCTTTGTATTTGGAAAGCTCTTCTACCTTTAATTTTATGCGATTACATGATCTGCATGTAATTAGAAGAAGTTTATGTATGTCGTCAACAAATGCAATATGCAGCACCGGCTCTGCTAATTCGATATGGCCAAAATGGCCAGGGCATTTTACACTTGTATTACCGCAAGTGGAACATTTTTGGCCAGGTTCTAATGTACCCAGCCTATTGTCCATTAGACCACCTTGAACGGGCATTCCGTCCTCATCGTATGTCTCTGGAGCCGTTATTTCTGCTACGCTAAATTTACGTATTTCCACAGGGGACCAGACGCTAAACTTTATGCCATCGAGAATTTTTATTGATTCCTCCAACTTTTCTCACTCCACTTATGTAGTATTATACCTTCTCCCTAACGAGCAACCGCGGCGCAACGTTTAGGCTCATCATTTCTTGCAAAAGTAATTTAAAAGCGTATGCAATTACGACAGACGAAATTTTTGCCTTCTCTCCGCAGACTCTACAGATATACCTTCGTTGTTTAATATCATAATATGACAACAAACCGCATCGTTCACACACATTTACCTCTGCTTTATCTGATTCTTCAAGTAATCTATCTTTAAGCATCATCGAGGCCCCATATGCAATAAGACAATCCCTTTCCATCTCTCCGAACCTTAGTCCTCCTCCCCGAGCTCTCCCTTCTGTTGGCTGCTTTGTAAGCATTTGAACTTGACCTCTAGCTCTGCTATGGATTTTGTCAGCCACCATGTGATGTAGCTTTTGATAGTACACAACACCGATGTAGACATCGGCCGGGAATTTCTTTCCAGTCCTCCCATCATACATTATTTCTTTCCCCGTATATTTCAGTCCGTACTCCTCCAGTGCACCCTTCAAATCATTTAATTTCTCACCGAGAAATGCAGAGCCGTCTACTATTCTACCGAGCACCGAAGCAGCCTTTCCTCCAACAGACTCCATAAATTGACCTACTGTCATCCTGGATGGGAATGCATGAGGATTTATCATCACGTCAGGGACAATTCCATCTTCAGTATACGGTAGGTCTTCTTGATTAACAAGCATTCCGATTACTCCCTTTTGCCCGTGCCTAGATGCAAATTTGTCGCCAATTTCAGGAATTCGCATGTCTCTCACTCTTATTTTATACATTTTTCCTCCTTCGACCGATTGGGTCATAATTACAGAGTCCACGACGCCATTCTCAGAAGGTCTAACACCAACTGACGTATCTCTACGATAAGGTCCTTTAACTTCGAACTCCTTATACTCCTCCATAAACCGGGGTGGTGAGGTGCGCCCGATCAGTATATCGCCGCCTGCCACTACAGATTCTTGCATTATTGCTCCATCTTGTTCAAGAAGACGGTAGGCCTTTTCTCCCCTATAGCCCCTGATATTAGCATCAGAAGGTGGAAGTTCAAAATTATCTTTCATTCCACCCGGGTATTGCTTTGCTTCGGCCTCATAGACCCTGTAGAAGAAAGTTCTACCTATACCCCTGTCAATGGACGATTTATTAAAAACGACAGCATCTTCGATATTATAGCCTTCGAAGGGCAGAACAGCTACAACACAGTTCTGGCCAGTTGGCCGATCGTCTAGGCCTAGTAAGCTAATGGCCTTGGTACTGACCATAGGGACCTGCGGATAGAGCATGAAGTGTTGTCTGACGTACGTACTAGCATTCATTAGAGGTGTAGAAAATCCTAAACTCTGCTTTGCCATTGCACTCTCATAGGTATTTCTAGGTGACTGGTTATGTTCTGGATATGGTATTATAGAAGCACCGACGCCAAGAATTGCAGACGGGAATATCTCTAGGTGAGTATGAGACTTGTCAATTTTCGTAGGATCCATCGCTACATAGCAATTCTCCTCTTCGTTAGCGTCAACCAATTCGACCATGCCCATATAGAGAAGGTCTGTCCATGAGAGAAACTTTTTTGCGACTTTTTCTATTATTTCAGAGTTCATAAGTACTTTGCCCCGGTCAGCCACTACAAGCGGTCTTAATACTCGACCCGCATTACAGCTTATGTATAGCCTCTTGGTGGCATTATCATTCAGCGATGAATATAGGTAAATACCAACATGAGGATGAACTTTTCCCGTTCTTCTCATGGCCCTCAGTGTATCTACTAGTAGCTGCCCGTCTTCAGCATATCCTATTAATCGTCCATCGACAAAAACTCTTGTCCCAATTGTTCGTATCCTATCATTAGCCTCATCAACTTGCTCCACTCCCTGTTCATACAACTTCTCTATGATTTCAGCAGAAGCTACACTAACTGAGATTATCGCTGAAAGCGCCAAATTTTTCACAAGGCCACAATTCGATCCTTCTGGAGTTTCTGCAGGACAAATCCTTCCAAAATGAGTAGCATGTAAATCTCTTGCTTCGAAATTCGGCTGACTTCTGCTTAGCGGAGACTGGATTCTACGTAAATGACTTATCGTCGACATATAGTTTGTTCTATCCAGTAGTTGCGTCACACCTACCCGTCCCCGACCCCAGTTGCCAGTCGCAATGGCGTTGTTCAGCTTGTCTGATATAATTCCTGGTCTAACTGCAGCGGCTACCGCATTGATACCACGCTTCTGTCCAGATCTTTCAAGTTGATATTTCATATCCCTAATTAGATTCCTAAATGCCGTTCTAAAAAGATCGGCTAACATTTGTCCGCCGAACTTGATAACCTTATTGCCATAATGGTCCTTGTCATCTGGTTCAATCCATTGTAATTTTAATTCAATCAATTTGCTGGTTGCTTCCCCAAGGAAAAGTGCCTTTTCGTGCCTGTTGTCGGGGTTTTTACCAAGGTGTGGCAACAACCCCCAATCAAGCAAGGTTTCAGCCCGCTTTATCTGAAACTCCTCTAGCATTCCTGGGGCGATCCTCTTGCTGATATATATGATCGCGTCTCGACTTGTAATTATCTCACCTGCTTTCTCGAAAGATGGCTCTAGTTCATCTTGTATGGCACCGTTGAGTGATACAGCATTGGCGATGTCTTTATCAGATTCCAAGCCCAATGCTCTAACTAGAGTTACCAACGGGATATCAACCGGCGACCCAGGGATTTTTGCGGCCACCGAACCGTCAGCCCTCATTATGAGCTCAAGCTTGGCCCTGTAGCCTACTATAGATGAATACACTTTGGCTTTGTATACTAAACTTCCTGTGGCTTCTTCCGTATCAACAATAATTTTGTTATACGAAAGGTCTTCGAGGCCAACTATTACCCTTTCTGAGCCGTTGATCACAAAGTAGCCACCGGGATCACGAGGGTCTTCTCCTACTTCAACAAGTCTAGTTTCAGGCAAATTATGCAAAATACAGGCATTTGACTTGACCATAACAGGCATGTCGCCCACGTGTATGAATCGGGATTCGAGTATTTTGCCATCTTCTATGATGCTACATTCAAGCATTATAGGCGATGCATAAGTAAGATTTCGAAGTCTAGCTTCCATTGGTGCTACATGTGTTATAGAACCATCCAGTTCCATAATTCTTGGTTGTTGTAACTTTATTTTTCCCAGTCTTATTTTATATGGGTATTCAGCGGTCTCGACTTCGACCTCACCAACTTCATCAATAATGCTTTGCAGTCCTCGTTCCATAAACTCATTATACGAATTGAGATGCTGTCGCGCAACGCCTTCTCTTCTCAAAATATCATTAATTATTGGCCACATTTCTAAAAAAGTCTCTGTCATAAGAGTACCTATCCCTCTACAACGTATCGGTAATATACACTTTCACCCGCAGTAGGGCTCTTTCTTGTGATCTTAATTACATCGCCTGGTCGTACATCTAAATCTTGGAGCCCTTTGTCAGTTATCATTATGTATGGCAATTGGCTGGGCCTTGTATTGTATTTCTTTAAGATTTGCTCTGCCTCTTGCTTTGTCAAAATTTCATGTGTTGGTTGATATACATGGTTCGTTATTTTTATTACTTTCTTTTCTGTAGACATTTGTTAATCCCTCTTGCAACCTGTTCTAATTCAGAATATTGTTTAACTAATGATAAATCCTCTATCAAGTTAGAACGAATTTTTTATTATTTCTACCATATATAAGTATAAGTATTCTAGTGCAAGGCACTTGTACCAGTAAATATTACCTAACCGTTGATATGCGGTATCTGACTATACTGCAATATACAAAAGAAAGAAGGATCTTTTCGAGCATAGGAAAGATAACAGTAATGCAAATATAGATTGTTACGTCGTGATGAAAATCATGAACGGCAGAATGTGCGAGTCAAGAATAGTTTTTTTCGTATGTTCATTGATATCGGTTCTTAGCATCACGCCCGCATTGACAGCGTTTGGGCAGGTAAAGTTAGACGATGGTAACAGTATATACTACATAAGAATCGCTGATAAGGATTATCCAATCAAATATCAGATCACAGGTACAGGCAATAAAGTCAGCAATATTTCTGCTGAGGCGGACAATGCGACACTTTTAGTAAACGTTCTTTCACAGTCTAACGGAAGATTATCCATCGAGCTTCCAAGGAGCATCATCGACTCTAAGAAAGAGGGAAATATTGATGATCCATATGTCGTCTTCCAAGACGGTCAAGTCACAAGTCCTTCTCTCTCACAAGAGATCTTCACAAATAGTCAAATGAGGACCCTAGCCATAGATTTTGATAAAGGAACAGGGCAGATAGAAATTTCGGGTTCAAAGATAATGCCAGAATTTGGAGGGATCAGTGCATTAGTATTTGCCTTTTCAACTGCAGCAATGATTGTATTACGCATGAAATTACATAAGCCCCAGTACTAGCGCACCGGTCCTAATGCCGTTTTTCTCAACAATAAGATAACGTCAATCGGCGTAATGCTGGGTCTTTTTGAACTATCCAGCAAGTCATGGATTTATTCTGCAATTTTTTTGAATAAAAGACACATAACCTTCAGAATCTTAAATTTTACATCGTGTTTTGCAATTATAGCTTGTAGCTTGAGATCCCCTTGGTGCCTGGAGAAAGGGAGATTAAACATTAATTTGCTCAATTAAAACTTTTACTGTGCCAACATCAAGATCTAAATGTTCTGCAATAATTTCCTCTGAGACACCAGATTCGTAAAGGTTTCGCAATATCTGTTTTTTCTCGCTATTTAGAATGTCATGCGGCGGAGAAAACACAACATTCCCTTCGACTTGCTTAAGATACCCGGTTACTCTGGCTACTAGCTGCTCTACATTAACAGAATCATCAGTTGAAAAGACAAGTACATGTTCCTTAACAGGAACGCTAAAGAGTTTTACTTTCTCGTAGCTATAGAGGATATACTGCAAACTGCCCAACTCAGAAGAGAAGATTTGTCGGAGATCTACAATGTAAGCGGTCTGAGCGAAACTCAGTTGGGTATTTTTTTCGTTAAGATATTTCTCTACTCCTTCCCTTAACTTGCTAGCATACATTCGCCCCGATCTGTCAATTACACCTGCAAATCTGATTCTGCTATCTAAAGAAATTATGTTGGCTGAAAGTTCGTCCAGCTTCATATATATAGAGTTAATCTATCTTATCAAGATATATACACATTTTCACAGCAATGCGGCCGCGTGGGAAGCTTCAAGTATAGGTATGTGACTTGCCTATCAGTGCTATTATCTAATCTTGCAATTACAAAGCTCAGAAAAACGACAGCCAAAAGGCTATACACAGCTAACTGCTCCATGCTCGTTTTCTGCATAAGACTTGGTTCGGCTTGCTAGTTAAGTCCAGTCTGCTTAAATCTTCATTTGTGCTGATAGCCTTTGACAAGCAATATGAGCTCAGATGAGGCAGACGACTATTTAGTTGTCTGTCCTAGCAAATGGTCTATGCCACAGCTTCTTAGGCAACGCTTGCATACATATCTTATCGGCAAAAGAATTTATTGCTACAAGAGGATGGAATCGACACAAAAGCTAGCCCTTTCACTTGCCGAGAAGAATCCAAGATCAAGCATTGAAGGTACCGTCATTATAGCGCAAAGTCAAAAAAATGCAACTGGGCGAGCCGGGAGAAGATGGATCTCGCCTTCTGGTGGAATCTGGCTTTCTGTTATCCTCCATCCAAATCTGCTAAGCTCACAGATTATGTTAATCACATTTCTTGCAACATTAAGTGTGTGTGAAGTACTAAAATCAGAAACTGGACTCAATCCCAAAATAAAATGGCCCAACGATGTAATCATAAATGGGAATAAGGTTTGTGGTATTCTAGTTGACGTCGCAGCGATAAATGAAACGATTTGCTATGCTGTCATAGGGCTAGGAATCAATGTTAATAATGATCCCATAAAGATAATCTCAGAATTATCTAAAGAGAATGACAACTGCTTATACGGTATTACATCAATTAAGAAAGAATTAGCTGGTTTGGACTTTAGCATAGTTGACATTACAGGATCACTAATTGCAAAATTGGACTATTATTATCATCAATTACAACTAGGTTTTCATAACCATATAATACAAAAATGGAAACACTGGTCAGAGTATTTCAACGAAGCAGTGTTAATAAAAGAACACAACAGCATGTTTGAAGCTAGAGTCGAAGATATCGATCTCAGTGGGGCGTTAATTGTAAGAAACATTGATGGCGTTAGACGAAAAGTTTTTCCGCATGACATTGTATTAGAAAGAAGCTATCCCACACGGATTGACACGTGAGTGCTAAAAGAATAATTACGACTACCAATAACAGGCTCACTCCTTTATAGTAAGAAGGTTCACAATATTCAGATTATTGTCTTCAAATAGCCGTAAAAATATCATGCATGCGAAATAAGATTTTACCTCAAATGCATATTACAACGCAGCACCATCATCTTTTTTTTCGTCTGAGGTTTTCTTTATAACTACGAAGTTTCCCGCAACTATAGCACGGTTCGCCAATATCGTTTCATATGAATTCTTTGGACCATGTCTAAGTACCGTGAAGTTTGCTGTTATTCTATTTACTGTCCCCCTGTAAGTTGTTGATGAATCCTTTATTTCGATCTCATCTCCCTCAATAAACGGTAACTCTGTACTACTATTAAGCGGCACATTCTTAGTGATCCTGACGGTTCCCTGTACGATTGCGTTGTTCGGAACTACGTACTCTGTACCCTGACTCGTCGTGATTCTAGTAAAAAAGAAGTTTATTTCTGAAATTTTCCCCCCGATATTGTCATTTACTACCTGAATGGAATCACCTATTTTTGCTGGGAATGCTGTCAGCATAAGAGCGGCAGATAGCATGTTTCCGATAATAGTTGACACTCCGATGCCCACGATTATCGCGGCGACTCCGCCGCCCACAAGTATTGACTCGGGGTTAGTATTCCATTGATACATCAAGCTAATTATTGCAATGAGCGAGATAGTAACAGCTATGAAAAAAAAGATGCTTGCTGACAAATGGGGACTTATTTTAACCGTAGTGGTTTGCAATAGCCCTCTAATAGCAGAGATCACTACAAATGAAATGATTATTGTGGCTATACTTCCTGCAATCTGGATGTGAAGTTGCTTGATCCCTATGTACGCGCCAACCAGGCCAACCAGATATAAACAAAGCCAGGTGGCCATAACAAGTACGAGCGCCTTTATGCTGAGACGTATAAGCTTCTGATGGAGCATGGAGTGTTCAGTGATATTTTGCTGCAAACCGTTCTCAGCCGAACTCTGCGAATACAACGTATGACTCGCATGATTGACATGTATAAATATTTAGATCCCAGCATACTCACATCGATGTGGATATTAAATCAGGCCATGGTGGTATGCTACTAAAGATAAAGCTTCTATAGATCGTACCTTCCATATTAAGTAATAACTTGTATGAATGTGATTAGGAATAGATAAGATAAGATAAAATATTATACTAATCATCAAAAGAATTACGATTGTTATGCTACTCTCATGCCTACAGTTAAACTATTTATTGAAAGTGGCTGAAAGTCTTCAACATAGATTCTAATAAACAGATACCTGCTCTACGTTAGTGTTACGGCAATAATGAAAATTGGTCAGGTAATCGTCATAATTAGCTTGAGTGTCGCAAGTGCTGGTATTTTACATGTCACGATGTCGGGTATGACTGCATCGCATCCATTGGTCAGTCAGAAAATGTTAGTTGTTAATGACATTATAAAATCCAAAGAAATAAAAAACTCAATATTAAACGTCCTCAATAATGGTCCAACCATGTATCTTATTATAAAGGCAGATCCGCCCAATATCCCTATTAGCGCAATTGTTAAAGATCCGCACGGGTCGATTGTATCTTCGTCAGCATTCAGCCAAGATTTAGTGGCTAATTTCAAACCTGAAATTAGAGGAAAGTATAATCTAATTCTAATGAACCAAGGAACGACAGACGTAAGATTCAACTCGATACTTGGATATCTGCCACTCTTTGGAGAGAATGCAAGCCCAAATTATGATGCTCTGGCAGGAATATTGTTTGGCACATTGTTGATTGCTTTGGGTTGCTTTGGTTTGGCCTTAGGAATCTTTATAACGATAAAGAATGTATCGTCGCATGAATTTTTCAACGATACGTATATGTTTTTAAAGACTTTGGGGAAGAAATTCGTAGCCTGTTTCAGCATAGCTAGCTTTAGTAAGAGAAAACATTCGACTACCATACGCCGTGATCTAATCATGGAAAGACTAAGCGAACTGGAGAAACAAAAAAATGATTTTATAGCTGACCCCGGACACGAAGAGTAACGGGAACTTACTGAGGACTAATCAAGCTTCAATAAATGAAAGTGATCGACCGACACTGCCGCGGCCGATAATAAAATACAATAGGTTTTGTACAAACCTCTTCCCCTATGAACCTGCTCTTGGGAATCGATTCAATATTGCATAACTGATTTTATTTTAAGTCGAATCATTGTCTCCCATCGCAATATAGGAATCGCTCTTCGGTATGTCGTACATCGTTATTCTACAATGACTCTTTAAATTGAATCTCTTGGATAACTTTATTCTAATAATCCTGAACCGAGATCCAATATCTTATCATGCCAGGATTTTGCTTTGACTATTCCACTTGCGACTAGGATTCCTGTTACTCCTAATTTAACTGCACTTTGAACATCGCTCTTATCAACTATTCCTGCTCCGCAAATAACTCTAGTAGAGTCTGAATATTCAGAGACTAATCTCACAGTGTCGCTTATGATTTTCGGATTTTCTTTTGATACTGCTTTGCCAGAACCGATTAATTCAGGGGGTTCGATTGCAATAAAACTAGGATTCAACACCGCTAACTCTGCTGCCTCTTTTGATGTTCTAGCACATACGACAGAAACCATATCCAATTTTCTTAATCTTTGGACTAAGCTTCCAATAGTATGGTAGTCTATTCGATGCTCGCTGTGATTTAAAATCGAACCCGATGCACCGAATGATTTCGCTAGTTCTGGTATGAAGAATCCTGTGGACTGTCCGACTTGCATGTCGTCAAGGTGTTGGCAAAACACTGGAAGATTGACATTTTGTGCTACCAAAGATAATGCTGGTGGAGGTGGGGCCACCACAGTTTTAACTTTCAGCATGCGCGCGGCATCGTGAGCGGCTATCGCTAATTCGAGAGTGTTATTTGAGGAGAGCTCAAGATAATTTTTAAAGTTGATTATGAGCAGCTATTTCATTCTCCTTTGTTTTACCTAATCAATCTCTGGCCACATTGTGGAGCATCTATTTCAAGTCCCTGAATTTTTCGTTAAGCTTGTCTATTCTTGCCTGATATCCTTTATTATATTCCAGTTCTTCCGGTACAAGGGTAGATGGGTGTATAAATCCCTGATTTCTCATTATCATTGCTCTTTCAGCAGCCCACATTCTCTGTAGGTCCCAATCGGCCGTGCCAAAACCGTCGTGTGGGCCAGTTAACTTCCCATCATGCATACTAAAAACCAAGCAAGAAACAATTGGAATGGAATAGTTGAGACTCGCGGCCGAGTTCAATTTAACTGGCATAAGCGGTAGGTGATGGCTGCCCCTCGTGTTACCTGCTACATAATGCGGATCATTAAATGCACTTCCCGCTTCTTCGGTGGCAGGAAAGTTTTTCTGAGTTCTTACTATTGATATAGGATCGTCCTTGCCGACGTACGTGCCTGCGATGTTGTGTAACCTATCAGTTGATGAAGAAACAATTTGTTCTCCATCAGAGGCAAGCACAGAATGTACAACGTACCGTCCAGGATACATCAGCGCAGCTTCTAGCTCCGCCTTTTCAGTCCACAGCTTAAGATCAGCAATTTTGCCCGACATCACATCCAATATCCTGAAGGTAACACCCGATGCAAGCTTTTCGTTGATTAACAATCCGGTGTTGCTCCTACTATCGACAAATATTCGCCAGAAGGGGAAATTAAATGCCCCAGGTTCTGTCTTGTCTGCTGCAAATACACAAAAGACTTCGCTTGGTCGTTCTTCTATATCCATCTCTGCGACTCCCGGGCCAAGACCTTTTATATTGCCTGAAAAGGCGTCCTTAAGTAGGTCTTGGCCGGCTCCGTAAAGACCCTGTTCTTTAGCAAGTTTCGTTCCCTCGGTGAAAGCATCCCATGCCAGTTGGTGTATTTTCCGATTTTCAGTACCAAGCGTATGGGTCATGACAATATGAATATCGTCTCCCGTATAACCGACATAATAGTCAATTATCAGACCTTTTGCTTTTGCTCCTATGTAATTTTTTACAACCTCAAATAGCTCATCGCTGGGACGGGTATGGCCACCAATTCCTCCAATGTCTGCCTTAATTGCTGATAATGTTATATGCATAGCGTCAATTCATTAAGCAGGACTTAAAAATATTCTGATATTTCGTGCAATTGCCTGCTAAACTGGTCCGGCCTTTTTGTGTATTAATAACCTGTGTAAGTGCGAACTAATCCTACACATAATCTACATAATATTTGTACCTTTTTTCTACTTCCTTATTGTTACCAGAAAGTATCCGTTCAATCTCTTGCTGCAGCAGGCCGTTTGCATAGCTCTTAAAATTATCCGAGTCTTGCCCCGGCGGATACGCAGAGAGAGTATAGTTGAAATGTTTCATAAACTCGACGACCTTTGATCTAAATTCTTCTCTTGACGGCTGCTTGACATTTTGTAGCTTGAACCAGGTTGTTGCACACGCAGTAGAATATATCTTAGCGAGATCTTCTATTAACCTTTCAATTTCAAAAAAGTCTGGCATATAACAAGAGTTGACATCGACTATTAAAACTATTTGGAACATCGTTTACATTGAAAGGCTGCTTAACTAAATCAAGCCTCCGATATAGATAGAATAAAAACATAAAGTACGCTATTTTTTGATGAATAGAAAATTGGCATGGGTTTAAAGAATAATCTAATCCTGTATCTTGAGACAGCTCTATCACCTGACCAGCAACAACAAGTCATATTTAGGCGTCAAGCACAATGGATAAATAATTGGCAATTAAGGCAGAGAACTTGGGCATAAATAACTCAACGTCTAAACAGGGTGGCGTTAATAGAGATAAATGGCACATGCACGCAGAAGCGGAGAAACCCAAGATATGGGTTGAAACATATGGATGCGCCGCAAGCAAAGCAGATTCTGAAATGATTGCAGGTCAGCTCAAAATCCATGGTTATGATTTAGCCAAGTACGAGAAAGATTCATCATTGAACATAATTGTGACTTGCTCGGTCAAGGATGCAACCGAACATAAGATGCTATATAGAATACGAGAACTAACTAGAGCTAGAAAACCTATAGTAGTTGCAGGATGCCTGCCAAAGGCAGATAAAGACAGGATTGAGAGTATGTTTCCCTCCGTTAGCATGCTGGGACCTCAATCTATAGATAGGACTGCAGACGTAGTAAATTCTACTTTAGGCGGTAGCAAAATCACTATTCTTGAAGACTCTCCTTATAATAAGATCAATATCCCAAGGGTACGACTCAACCCAGTAGTCGGAATAGTTGAAATTGCAACCGGGTGTATGAGCGAATGCACTTTTTGTCAGACCAAGTTAGCCAAGGGAGAAATAAGAAGCTACCCTCCAGGAGAAATTCTAAGACAAATAAAAAGTGACTTACAAGACGGGTGTAAAGAGATATGGTTGACCTCTACTGATAATGGCTGCTATGGAAGGGATTTGGGATCAAATATTGCAGAACTAGTGGAATTATGCTGTGCTATGGACCCGCATTACAAGTTGAGGTTAGGAATGATGAATCCGATGCATATTAGGACTATAATAAAGAAATTGGTACAAGTCTACGAAAATAATGAAAATATCTTCAAGTTTTTGCATATCCCGGTCCAGAGCGGAAGCGACCGAATATTAAGAAAAATGAGGAGAGGTCATAGCGTCAAAACTTATAGAGAAGTAGTGGATGCGTTCAGATCACGGATTCCCGAGATTACCATCGCAACCGATATAATTGTCGGCTTCCCATCTGAAACAGATGAAGACTTTGAGATGACTTTGCAGCTGGTAAAAGATACACAGCCAGACATAGTAAATTCATCAAAATATAGCGCTCGACCAAAGACGGCTGCAGCGAAGCTTCAACAGTTAAGTTCTGATACAATCAAAAGACGAACAGACAGACTTCATTGCTTGGTAAAAGAGATCAGTAATACGCGTAACCGCATGTGGATTGGGTGGCAAGGAGACATAATCGTCGATGAACTAAATGATAACACGATTATAGGAAGAAATTATGCGTACAAATCAGTAATGATTTCTCCTCAGTCTTCTCCTATAATGAATTATGTTCCATGTGCGAGATACTCGCTTGGTACAAAAATTGAGACTCATATATACGACTCTTCTGAATACTCCCTGAAAGGTAATCCCATAGGCTAGTAAATAGCTCAACCTTTTTGCACTCTTTAGGTACTAATATCCAATCATCGGATCTTTTAACTAAACCATGAATTTACAAAGAAGGGGAGACTGACTGACCATACTTAATAATGACAATCAGGATCATATAGAGTTTAAAAATCCGGTCTTAGCTGTTGGTATTGGTGGGGTGGGAATTAAACTTGCAATCAATTCTAGCAGAATACTTGGCTGCGAATGCGTCTTGATTAGCAATGATAACAAAGATTTCGACGAGAATCATTTTTCGGTACTAATAGATTCCGATGAATGCATTAACCCTTCAAGTTACAAGATTCGGTCGCTTGCAGAGTCATCATGTAAAATCATTAAATCGGCTGTTGAGGGATATAAAACTGTAATAGTTTTTGCCAACCTAGCAGGTAGATCGGGAACTGCCATCGCTCCTATAGTATGTAGAGAGGCAAAATCGTCGTATGATAACTTGACCTTCTCTATAGCGGTAATGCCTTTTAGGTTTGAAAAAGACAGGATATTCCAGGCAGGCGTCTCGTTAAGCAGGCTACAGAAATACTCTGATTCCATTATAATACTGGATAACGATTCGCTTTTAGAGAATAATCCGGATCTTTCGACTGAAGAATGTTATCAAATAGCTAACGGTGCACTCTATGATGTAATATCTTCAACTTTCAAACGATATGCGCAACCCGATCTCAGCTTGTTGTGCACTAGCAAACCCAATAAATTGGACGCTGAATCTGGTGCTAAAGATTCTTTGTCTATGTTATCTGGTAGTGTGGATTTACGATCAGCAAAAAAGGTAGTCTTACATATGATAGGGGGATACAAATGGCAGCTGAGCACGGTCAACTCTATTGTCAACAATTTACACAAAATCTTGGAAAACGATATTTTTAATGGGGTCTCGACGTATCTTTCAGATTCAAAAGAAACTAAGACTCATCTTGTAGCCTCAGTCGTAGGTAATACTAAATTTGACAACTATGATCCATTAGCACAGATTATCCCATCAGAGAATATATTAGACTGGGATGAAATGGATTCATCTCCAGCGATAGAAATAGCTATTCCGAATTTAGAATAATGATTCCAACTCTCATATGCGCGGCACGAGATACGAGGCACTAATCGTAAAAATGTGAGATTTCAGTAGTAGTTCCGTTTTATATAAATACATCGTGCGAATAAAACAGCAGTACTAAAAAGTATGACAGGTATTACCTATCCCGTAAACAGGATAACAAACTTCTATATGAAGTATTACCAGTAATGCAACTTTAGCCGAATTGCTGTGGATAGAGATTGGTGTTCCATATACGACATGTCTGTCCTTGCAGATATTTTCTAGAGAATGAATCATGATACATCGCCAATAAATCCTTAATTAGATGACTGCACAACATAGCCGGTGTAACCTCCTTGGTCTTTCAGCAATACTGCTTCTTTCGTTTGTGCAATTGAAAGAATATCCAAACCAGTAGCATACGCACGAGCCCTACGTTGCTTACAGAGTTTTACAACAACAAATAATATAGTGGCTCATGTTGAGTGTGATGATGCATACATATTATTTAATAAATTAATCTAATTGCTGCTACCTATAAGTTGAATAACAATAGCATCATTTTTGCAATTATTTAAGGTCTGACAAATGATGTTGACCAGTATTAACGGCTGTAGGAGCTTGGAAATATTGATAGGCGAAGATGAGTTCGATATTGCTCTGCTATACAAGATAGCCTTAGAGAAGCGCAATCACAGAGTTTCTATTGCCTACAATGGAGAGGAGTGTTTAAACAGATACCATGAAAAGTTTCAGTGTCTGAGACTTGAGCGACTTTATTCTGAGAGTGGAGACATAATACCTTTCGATGTAGTTATTTTAGATCACAAAATGCCTAAAATTGATGGAGTGCGAGTAGCGCAGGAAATCCTGGCAGTAAATCCTCATCAAAGGATAATTTTTGCGTCAGCATATGTTAGAGAAACCCTGCTAGATTCTGTCAAAAGGCTAAATCAAGTTGTCGAGATTATGGAAAAACCTTTCGGAGTAAACGCCCTAATGGATACCATAGACGATAACACGATATATTCCGAATTAGGACGATTCAACGTAGATTTGGAGGTGATCAAAGCGCTTAGTCCCAGTCATGAGCAGATAACGGATCTGTTAGAAAGATTACGTAGGATTAGACAGCCGACCTAAACGTAATTATTATTAAAAATGTGGATGTGATAGATGCTTGAGAAATTATTCCTTGCTCCGAAAGGCTGCGATAATAAAAGGATATATGAATATTCTAAAGAGTTTAAATACATATAGCGCGATAGTTGTTTCCCTTTGCAATCTTCAATAATATGTTTAACCTGTAATACGGATTCCCTCATAACAGACCCTTATTCCGGAGAGGTAGTTTGTAGTAACTGTGGTCAAGTAGTGACTGATCGCAATTATGAAAATCGACAAGAATGCCGGGGTTTCTTATCTGGTGCTGCTCAACAAATTACAAAGAATGGAAATAGAACAGGTATACCAACATCCTTGGCCAGACATGATATGGGGCTGGCTACTGTAATCGGAAGGGCAAATACTGACGCTAGTGGACACGAATTAGATCCAGCCATGCGAACTACGATGGAACGACTACGGGTATGGGACATTAGGACACAGATAAGAAGTTCGACGGACAGAAATCTAAGGAATGCTTTCAATCAGCTTGAAAAATTAAGACATAGACTATGGATATCAGGAGTAGCAGTAGAAAAAACCGCCTATGTGTACAGAAAAGCGCAAGAGAGAGGATTGGTGCGCGGCAGAACTATCCCTGCGGTACTTGCCGCCGCTGCGTACATTGCCTGCAGAGAAATGGGAACTTCGAAAACGTTAAAGGATATTGCCGTGGCTGCCGACATCAGGCGGAAGGATTTATCCAGGACATACAGACTATTGATTATAGAACTTGATCTCAAAGTTCCGATGATAGACCCTGTGAAATGTATTGCCAAAGTCGCTAATAAAGCCGGGCTGAAAGAAAAAACTAAACGACAAGCAATCCACACAATGTATGAGATCTCAAAAAGAGGAATAACAGCTGGTAAAGATCCGATGGGATTAGCTGCCTCTGCATTATATTTATCAAGTTTCGATGCAGGCGAACGCGTGACACAGTCGCAGATTGCAGATGCCGCGGGCGTGACAGAGGTTACATTAAGGAATAGGTTTAGAGATTTGAAAAGCAAATTGAAATTGCTAAACTAGCCAAGAATGTTACCATAATTGCGCCAATTTGAATCAATTTGTGATTAGACCATAGTATGATAAATATTATAGTGAGCACATATAATGCAGTCATGGCGCGCCTTATTGTCGAATCGTACCGAAATACATCTGTCAATTCGATTCTGGATGATATCACAAAAAAATACAAGATCGATACAATAAAAGATCATTTAAAGCAAGATATGCCTGTTAAGGAAATCAAGTTCAAATATAGGACATACTCTGAATGCCTAAAAATGCTGTATAACAATGTCGGCGTATCTGAGGCTAGAATTTAACTTTCAAATCGAATCCTCTTAATATTGTATTAGCCACATTTATACATTGGAGTTAACAAATAAAAAAATCATTATACTTGTAATCACTGGCGGTTGTTCTGAGAATATCTGCTAGGTGGGCAATGTTATACTTCTGTTCGGGAATTAGGTTCCCAACTCAACTGTATAGCGGCAGCCCTAATTTCTGCATACTTAGTTGTTTAGATTCCTTGCGTGGAGATCTTTAAGGGTAGTCTCAAGTCCATGCAGAGCAGATCTAGGTTTGTCCGAAGTAGGAGTTTGTGTTAAACCAGATTGTTTGTCTAGTTTATATATCCATTCCTTGCCCCCTTTACTCCGCAGAAGCTTTCCCTTTTTGTGATATCTTGATAGATATGTTGCCACTACATCAAGCTTAATAGGTTCATTGTATTCATCTGCATACATATCCAATATATCACTAGAAGTAAAGCTTGTAAAAGGGAATTTGCTTTCTACGATCCGCCATATTTTTGAGGACAGTGAGCTTAGGTTTTCTTGTATTTGGTTTGATGCATGGTAATTATTGTTATATTCACTTGGCTCTGACTTCCCGTTGTTGATGGCTTCCATGAGTTCCATGACTTTCATTACCTTTTCTTTTGACATATTGCCCTCTAATGAAAGGTTATATTTGTCGCCTTCCTCATCCTCGAGTTCTATCTTAATCTTTTTTTTACCTAAGCTCAACTATCCAAGCTCAACTCAGATTTTATATACTGTAATAATAACATCGCAACTTAACGGAGCTAGTATATAATATAATAACAAAAAGCTAAACATTTGTTAATCAAAGGAATTGTATCTGGTAATGGACTTAATTCAAAGGCTACTGAGAGTCACGAAATTAATATATCTAGCGGAAGCAATAATTCTACAGCGGTCAAATAGAACGAATATGCTGAATTCTCTTATGTTGGCTTATAATTCTTTTCTAGTATGTGGTCCAGTGGTCGTTGTGTAAAGATGGCAATGAATGAAAATGACGACGATGCCCCCGGAAGGGCAAGGAAAGCTGTTCAGTTCAATGAAAGATTCAATGTTCCAGAACAAACCGAACGAGAAGAAGCAGAAAGCCATGGCAAGGCGGAGGAAGAGAATCTGGCAGACGACAAGGAAATAGCAAAAAGAAAAGAACACTAGGTATCAGTTAATTGAGTATTAGACTGAGTTCGCACGTAATTAAGAGCTTGGATATTGCGTAAGCAAAATATACCTGTCTTCTCAAATTCGGTAATTGGCGTGGAGAAGTTGCTATTTGATATGACATAAGATACTCATGTCTAGGATGTTAGTAGCGTTGATATACTGTATTCTTTTCGTCCTGACTAATAAAATCTATTGATTACAATTCGCAAGCCTCGATATGTTTCAGTGCCAAGAACAGCTTGTTCAATATCCCTTAGATGATACTTGTGGGTTACCAGTGTCGATAAACTAATTTCACCCTGGGAAGCAAGTTTGGCAGCTTGCATTAAACTGTACGGGGTTGAGCTAAAGCTGCCGGTAATAGAAATCTGGTTGTAGTGCAAATAATTTGGATCTAATGAAAACATCGAAGGACCCGTTAGTTTTTGCATACCTGCAAAAATGTTGATACGAGAATTTTTACTTGCAATTTTTAGTGCGAAATTAAGGGCTACAGGATTGCTCGTAGCAATTATGATTACATTGAAGCCGACCCCAGCTGTGAGCTGTAGAGTTTCTTCAGTGCTTTGATCAAATTCAGCATCATCAGCAAAGGTGATTGTAGCGTTTGCTCCTAGGGATCTGGCTTTGTTCAGTCGCTGTGAGATTCTTCCTACAACGGCTATGTTCGCTTTGCACATATTCTTCACCAATTGAAGATGAAGCAATCCTATTGGCCCATCTCCAATTATAGCCACAGAACCTTGTTCATTTTTTCTTATGAGTGGGTCCAAATGATATAGACCGTTCAAACAACAGGCAAGTGGTTCAAGCAAAGCTGCTTCTTCATCGCTTATGTTGTCAGGCACAGGAACGACGCCTCCTATCTTGGGTAGCTGCCATGGTATTTTAATGAACTCTGCGAAACCGCCATTTATACTGGAGCCTATTTCTTGTAGGTTGATACACAGGTTATAGAGTTCGAATTGACAGTAAACGCAACTAAGACAAGGGATTATGGGCGACACCGCGACCCTTGTGCCGGCCTTTATATTTCGTTGTACAATATTTGTATTGCTGGAAGCTAGACGGTTGACTGCTATGTTTGAGGTAACCTCGCCACAGATTTCGTGTCCTAGTATCACAGGTGCTATAATTTTGTGATGGCCGTTCCTGTATACTCTTGCGTCATAACCACAAACAGCACAAGCCTTGACTCTTAAAATAAGACCGTCTTCGGTTGTTGAATATAATTTCTCTGGCACCTTTGTGTCGTACCTAAAATCGCAATTTACCTCCTCGTTGGCGATTCTGCCCGGTCCATAATATACGGCTGCACGCATTTACTTACTTCTCCTTCTCGTTTCTTCTCCATATGTTACTCTATTTGTAAATGTGTGTCTTGGTTACTCTTCGTCGAACGTATGCTGATAAGAATAAAAAAGACTGCACACATTTTTATTATTGAGAAGAAACAGACATATTTACTGTACGATCTTGGCAAGGTTAATTGATCCACACATACATATGTATTCTCGTACTACTGACGACTACGAAGCCATGTCCAAAGCGGGTATCGAAGTTATAGTACAGCCCTCGTTTTGGCTCGGTAGCCCGAGAACATCTGTTGGAACGTTTGTAGACTATTGGGAACACATGATCAGTTTTGAAACCAAAAGAGCAAGAGAATTTGCAATAGAACAATTTGTGTGTATTTCTGTAAATCCGAAGGAAGCAACCGAAAGACCTTTAGCTTTAGATGCAATGGATGCCATGATTAAATATCTAGACAGAGAAAGGGTAGTCGCATTAGGAGAAATCGGTTATAATATGATAAATGATCTTGAAGAAGAAGTCTTCATAAAACAGATGGACATTGCATCTCAGAAGAAAATGCTTACTACTATACATCTGCCTCATAATAACAAGTTGGAAGGAATGAACCGAATTGAACATATATTGAAGGCTGACACCTCTGGAAAATACGATACAAAAAAGATACTTGTAGATCATAATGTAGAAGAAACCATTGCCAAGACACTGGAGTTAGGCATGTGGGCAGGTCTTTCGGTCTATCCTGTTACAAAGCTCTCGCCAGATCGAGCCATTAGATTAATAAGAAAATATGGGCCGGATCGCATAATGGTACATAGTGCTGCCGACTGGGGCGTTTCCGATCCCTTAAGCGTTCCTCTGGTAGCCAGGGAGATGAGAAAAGACAGCAACTTTTCCACAAGTGATATTGAAAAAGTGACATTCTACAATGCATATGAATTCTTCAAACAATCAGAAAAATTTACTTGGAAACCCTGAGGTTTCCTATAAAGTCGAACCAAAAGCTCGGGTCAATTATGAAGCTGGCATTTAGCACTAATGCATTCAAAAAATTTTCATTGGAAGAATCAATCAGGTTGATCAAAATGATAGGGTATAGAGGCGTAGAGATCCTATGCGATATCCCTCATGCTTATCCATCCTACCTCGGAGAAAAGGATATTCTCTTAATCAAAGAAGCTGTTTCCAAGAATGACATAGAGATATCTAACCTTAATGCATTCACGCTCTATGCGATAACCGATGTATATCATCCATCTTGGATAGAATGGGATCGTCGGCAGAGGGAACTACGCATACAGCATACCAATAATTGCCTCAATCTCGCAAGAATGGTAGGCGCCAAGAACATATCAACTGAACCCGGCGGACCTGCAAAGGCACATCATAGCAGAGAAATAAATCTAAATGGTCATACCGCAAGCCGCTGTGATCTTCAAGTATTGGATAATCTATTTATCGAAGGAATCAAGAAAAGCGCTGAAATTGCTAAAACCAACGGTATAAAAATACTTGTAGAGCCTGAACCTGGTCTTCTTATTGAGAATTCAGACCAATTTTTAAAGTTTGTCAACAAAGTAAAATCCGACTGGGTTGGCCTTAACTTTGACATAGGACATTTTTTCTGTGTTAGAGAAGACCCCGCAGATGTAATTTACCGGTTGGCGAAATATATTGGACATTTTCATCTCGCAGACATTTCTCACACCAGAGTGCATAATCATTTAATACCCGGCCACGGAGCTATTGATTTTCTTTCAATTTTCAAGGCGATCAATGATATCAACTATCATGGGTTCATAACTGTTGAACTCTATCCGTACCAAGATGAACCAATTACTGCTGCAGAGATGTCGTTCAAATATCTGAGCAAGATTATGGAAAAACTATAGTTCGAACGTCCAGCTAGTAGCTCTAGGTTTGGAAGTAAAGGAGTTATTCTGATATATGATAGAATTTTATATACATTGCGACAAATGGTGTTGCAAGATTATCTACGTTTAGTTAGATTGCCTAACCTATTTACTGTTCCATCAAATATTTTAGTCGGATATTTTGCATTAATCACCCCTATACATTTCGATGTGTTACGATTGTTACTTTTGGCAACTACATCGATACTACTGTACGCTTCAGGCCTAGTCCTAAATGACTATTTTGATATTCAAATAGATCTTAAGGAGCGTCCTTACAGACCGCTTCCCTCCGGAAAGATTTCTAAACAGAGGGCATGTATAATCGGAGTAGCTTCGATGATATCTGCCAATTTGATCGCTTTTTTTGCGGCTGGTCCCACCAGCTGCGCGATATCAGCTCTCGTTTCTGCTATAGTTCTTGCATATAACTATAAGCTAAAGAAAAATAAAATTGGTCCAGTTGCGATGGGACTAGCAAGGTCAATGAATGTTTTACTAGGTAGCAGCCCAGCGTTGTATTTGCTATTAGAGAATAATAATTTGTTTGCAAGGATGGTATCTATTATTATTTTTACCTTTGGATACATATTCTCAATTAGCCTGCTTAGCAGGAAAGAAGTTCAACTTGTCGAGAATCAAAAAGATTCTCAAACAGTATTACGAGATATTAGAATGACCGTGGTCCAGTGCTTTTCAATTATTTTTCTTATGGTTGTATGTATTATCATTCTAGTTTTTCTTAAATTGTTTAGACAAGACCTCTTAGTTAATTTGGCCCTGTTTTCAGGCATAATTATAATTATTCTTGCTATACAGACTAAGTTAGGTTATTCCTCCCCACATGTGCTGGACAGTATACAAAACATGGTAATTGCAATTATAGTATTTGATTCAATATTTGTAAGTGGAGTTGCAGGATTAGATTACGGGCTACCCGTTCTCATACTTGTCATTCCTGCAGTGGTTTTTTCCAGACGTCTTTATGTCACCTAGAATCCAAAGAGGAAGCAAAGAAACACACAAACAAACCAATTTAAATGACAAATTGATATTAAGTGATATTCTAGGACAGAGGCTGAATCTATGATAAAACATATCATTGTACTTGACGTTGTTGGATTGGAAATTGGTCATATTGAATCTGGCATAATTCCAAATATTGCACGTATTGCCGCACGGGGTGAAGCTGCTAAAATGGAGCCGGTTTTTCCTGCATTGACCTGCCCCGTTCAAAGTAGTTTACTCTCGGGCACGTACCCAAACCGTCATGGGATTATAGCGAATGGGCTTTATGATAGGACTAAATACGAAGTGTCATTCTGGGAACAGTCTAGTGCACTGGTTCAAGTCGATCGAATCTGGGACATACCCAAAAAAAATAATAACCCCACTCCCAAATCATCATCCACCGCACGCTCCCCCTCATCATTGAGCACATCGTTCTCTAATGCGAGAACGGCTGTACTATTTTGGCAAAATACAATGTACGCCGGATCTGACATCATAGTTACTCCCCGGCCTCTTCATTTCCAAGATCGCATGGAATTGTGGTGTTATTCCAAGCCAATAGGGTATTATGACAATCAATTAAAACCAAAGTTCGGAGAATTTAACCTCGCCAATTATTGGGGGCCTTTGGCTTCGGCAAAGTCCAGCGAGTGGATTTGCAATGCGGTCAAATATACGCTGGAAAATGAACGCCCCGACATCATGTTCGCATACATACCGCATGTTGACTACTCTGCTCAAAGATTTGGTAAGAAAAGCAAACAGGTCCAAGATGACTTAGAGAAGGCCGACGATATAGTAGGTGATATAGTTGACAAAACAGCCCAGTTAGGTGTAGATGACGACACACAATTTATTATTCTATCAGAATACGGATTTAATGATGTAAATGAAGCGGTTCCGTTGAACCTACGATTAAGAGATAACGATCTTCTTGTTACGCGCACTATAAATGATAGAGAATATGTAGACTACGAATATAGTAAAGCGTTTGCGATGGTTGACCACCAAATAGCTCATGTGTATATCAAGGACGGATTTGTAGATCAGACGAAGAGGGCATTGGAAGACACGAAAGGCATAGATAGGATTCTCTCTGGCCGAGAAAAAAAAGATCTCAGGATTGACCATGAAAGATCAGGTGAGTTAATTGTAATATCCGATAGAGATAAATGGTTTAGCTATTACTGGTGGTATAGCAAAGATAAAGCACCACCATTCGCAACAACCGTAGATATACATAGAAAACCAGGATACGATCCAGTCGAATTATTTGTAGACCCGCATACAAAGTCAATACCGCTTGACAGTAGCTTGATAAGAGGCTCTCATGGAAGACCCGTAGACACCGACACGGAGGAAGGATACTCGTTGTGCGTATCAAATTACAAGTTAAGTAACGGAGCTACTAACCTTCCTGAGCCAAAAATTGCTGGAACTGTAGATTGTGTCGGAATTGGGCAATATCTGCTAAAATTAGTTAGTGTATAGGCATAGGGTATCATGCTTGCTCCTGTTATCATTGTATTATTGCAGTAATTGTGGTATTAGAAGAAATAATTTAGACCAGCTTGTTTTTCTACAAGATGTTTCATGTCTTTAAAGTTTTCTATCACACTATCTTCATTTAGAAACATAATGGAACCAGTAGAGCAGACAGTGGAAAGACTGCATGATCAAGGCTACGATGCTGTAGAGATGTTTGGCGAGCCAGAGAGAGTACAATTGCAGTATCTGCACGAGCTATTTCAGTCGTACAGCATTCCTGTATGTGCTGTCACAGGAATGTGGGGTTCGATCAGTCCAGACGGATGGAAAAGAAAACTACTAAGTTCAGACCAAAGTTTGATAAGGTCATCACAAAAATACGTGGAGCAATGCATAGACATGTGCGACCGCCTCGGCGGAAAAAAATTGAACATCTGTCTTTTTTCTGACGATAAACTTGCTTCAATAGACAAAAACCACTATGTCATTTCAGAGCAAGAAAAAGTACCTATTATACAGCGTGTGCTACCTACCTTGTCAAAGTTAGCCAAATATGCTAGCGACAGAGGTATACAGACATTATTAGAACCGCTCAACAGATATAGCACCCCATACTGCACAACTGCTGCTGACGCAGTTGCAATAGCTGAAAAAATCGATCAAGACAATTTTGGAGTTTTGCTGGACACTTTTCATATGAATATTGAGGAGGATTCTTTCGAAAAAGCAATCATAAGTGCTAAAAGATTGCTGCATCATACTCATTTTGCTGATAACAATAGGAAAATGCCAGGCCTCGGACACATAGACTTTAATACAATCATGAAAGCTTTGAATCGAATTGGTTATAATAAAGAATATATCAGCTTCGAACCTAATTTAACATCTGAAAGATACAGAGTCGATACAGAATTAGGGCTCAACTTTATCAAATCATTATATAAACAGGCACAGTAAATGCTATAGCTATCAATAATACTATACCGATATGTCATATTATATTATATATATAGATATATCGATCGGAAAATCTGGAGACTTTCATTTCTAATATCCAATAAAATAGAAGTAGTAGAAGATCTATTCATTGAGATGATCTCTAGATTTTGGCTCGTTTTTGAGCCCATAGAAGCTAATTATCCTATCTATATCTCTTTTAGTTATCTTGCAGTTTTGATGAGCTAATTTTAGACAATACGGATAACCTGCCACGGAGTGAAATGATAACATGTCCAATAATTTTTTAACATCTGCGTTATTGATTCGACCAATAATCAGATCAGATATCTCTATTTTTAGCATAGGTGTGGATTCTTTCAGCCGCGCGTATATTTCTATGATACTGCCGCGTCGTGGATTTGGTTGAATGATTTTGAAAGGAGCACTAAAACCAGCCGAATTGCCAATATGATTGAAGTAGTATATGTCAGCGGCTTTCGCTCCCATTGAGGTAAATTGTGTTTTGGTATCTGAATTCTTCGACACAAAGATCACGTTGTTGTTTTTCTTGATAATTTGTGTGATGTGCTTAATATCCTCTTCATTATTCTGACGAAATCTCGCTGCAAGTGAACCATCAATAGAAATAATATCTATATCTCCCTTCTTTGTTGCATTTTCTGTCACTATAGATTCCATTAGTAGGGCTTTTGATTCTAGCATCTCATTTCGAATAATATTCAGTCCAGTATCCCATTCCACTGCCAGTATCTCGTTTTCAGAATTAACGGCGAGAGCATCAACTGCATACAGATCGAGGCCCTGAAAAGATCTTTTATTCCAGCTGCTATCTACTCCAATGGACTCACAGTTTTTGGCTGTAGGTTCATAGAATTGCCAACACGACATAGCAGCATCCTTGATGTTTTGATAATTAGAATCCCTTATGATGGAGAGGTTTCTTTCCGCTCTTTCAATAGCATCTAAATATATTTCATGTAGCAATTGAAACTAATAATGACATATGTGTGTTAAAAAATTAGCGTCCCCTATTAGTTAAATGTCGAGAGCAAGGAAGGTATTCCCTAGACATATTTGTCTACGATGTCTATAATATTTCAATCAATATTATGGTTACGACCATATCAGACAGGTAATACCATGCTCATTGCAACACATTTTTTACTTCTTGGTAGATAACCAGACTCGTTTGCTGACCTGCGATCAGCGATTATTGCGATAATATTCCTAGGTCTTTTGTTTGTTCTTGGAGCTTTGCAAGCGCGTCAACGGATGGTTGAATCGATCCATGCTTTACCCGTAGTTCTTGACTCGTATTCAAATTGTAGGAGCTGCTTTTGACATACCGATCCCATGCAACCTAAAAGCAACTCATCCATGATTAGCAAGCCTATGTTATATTCTGATGAATGTGGCTAGGTATTTTTGGATACTTTATGAATTAACCAACTAATCATTTTCTTTTGCTGCGATATAATTAACGCTGTTATCAAATGCTCGCTAGGAAAACTCTTGTTGCTATTGTTACCAAGTATAACGTTTATGTATGTCTGATAATCGCTTAACATTTTTTTGAAAATTTCTCTGTCTTCCTGTCGGGTTATATTATTTGCAAACCTGGTCCACAAGTCTAATTCCGAGGTAAGAATATGTTTGTTTGAAAATAAGCTCATCATTTGATATTAACTGAGGATTCTTGTTTGATGTGCTCTTTTAAAGGTTGGACCACATTTCGGGGCGGGAGGGGAGTGGAAAAAGTGGCTCTACTCGGTGGAGTTGGCTTTAATAAACTCAAGCCTATTATATTGGCACGGCAGAGGCGCACCCGAGGGCTTCCTCGTGTATCAAAAAGATCATAGTCAGTTATTTTAATACTATTTTTTTGTCAGATCTATCTATCCTTTCGAATAGAAAGAATCTCTACAATTATTAAAAGAGACGAATGTATTTATTTTTATATGGGAGCTCTCACATTGGTGATACTGATTATAGTAATTTTGGCGATTATAGGTCTGGGTTGGCAGGTCTTCGTCTCAGGCGTATTCAGGGGGGCAGAGAAGATAATAAATACGAATCCTATTCTAAAAAATACAACTCAAGAGGCAAAACAATACTTTGGAGGTGTTATTAATAATGTGTCACAAGGTGTGATAGGCTCAAAAGACAAAACATAGATTAGCTCAGTAATCAGCTGTATGCATCCAACCGTCACTTTATATGGTAACATCTTTATATTATTTATTATCGCAATAAGCTTTGAATAGGAAGAGTGAACCTCCGGTGTCTTGATGATATAGTCATTTATTTTTACCGTTGCTTGGAGCAGGATATTTAATTGCTAGATATATTGACTAACTACTTGATTAGTGACCGAACCTTGTTGCAATTCCTTGCGACTGTATATATTATAGTCAAATGCCACTAGTGGTATATAGACCGCCATCTAAACTAGAAACCCGTGTATATTACGAAGTTCACATGCTGCCAAGAAAGACCTGAATGTAGTCTACAAGCGGATTAACTAATATGAAATCTTCTGACATATATATATAAAATATTGACTGAAATTATGATATGAGTAAAGGAGACTTACGACATCGCATACGTCGCGGTGGAAGCTCTAATGATTCGGGATTTATGTATAACAGTGGCGGTAGCAGCAATAATGACAAGACTAAGAGAAAGACTGCTTCGTCCGTTATGAGGATGGCAGATTCGCAGAAGGGATATGCCAATCAGATCCTAAATGAGATTCCCGAAAATCGAAGGCAAGAGATTTACGAATATATGAGCTTATTCGGGTATAAACCTGATCGTACTATTGTACAGGTTCATATCACAGGGTTTTTCAAAAAGAAGGATTACTCACAAAGGCAGCTAGAACAACATAAGGCTGCCGTGAAGAAATACGGAGGTACCACTTTTGTGGTAATAGGTAGAACGCATGATCCATTAATCATGAACATTGTGACAAGACCAAAGCAGAAGAACCCCTATGATAGGAGCCCGGGATATGTTGGGTATCTGTGGAAGAATAAGGACAGAGGCAGCAAGGCTCCACATGAAATACTGCCTTTAGACTTCACACCTGTTCATTTGCCATACCCTGAAGATTGGAAGAATAAATTCTCGACAAAAGGTTTTATGATTGCCTTACACGTCCCATCTAGTCTTGCAAAGAATAAGAATAAATTAACTAGGGCACTTTATCGTATTGGCAAGACAAGAGTAGACGTTAAAAAAGAATGGAAATTTTTAACTGATTTGAAAAATATCAATTATGTGCAAGATGCAAATGATGCTAAGAATAAGAAGGAAGTCGACAATATTGCTGGTGTGCCAAGTACTAGTGACAGAATAACCGGAGGCACAAGGAGCCTTAAAAATGAAGGTCACGACATGAGCGATCCGCTCCAAATTCTAAGGGTCAGACTAGCCAAAGGGGAAATAACCAGGAATGAATATAATGAACTCTACGATGCAATATCGTCCTAACAATGGCGATAAGAATACGAATACGTGCTATATCATGTGTCTAACTTGATGTTGATACCTGAAATAATAGAGCGAGTTGGTTGGGCCAAATGATCTATATATTTTAGACTAGTCCGGCCCTCATAGCATCTCTTTACTAATGATCTCTTCTACCACAACCTAGCTAAATGTATAAAATCAGCGAGACAAGCATAATTTAATAGGCAATATCATTAACAGTACAACATTCCTGAGGGCTGGTAGTTTAGCTTGGTTGAATATTCGGTTCGCATCCGAAGGGTCGTGGGTTCAAATCCCGCCCAGTCCATCCAATCCTCGGTTCAAATCCCCAAATCCAAAAATAGGGATAAGAAAATAAGGTATACAGATGGCAGAGTATTTTGGCGAATATATGATGAGCTAGAAAGTAAATCTGAAAGAAACTGTGAGCGGTCAAGAACTCAAAGCTAGGTTGGTATCAAGTAACAAGTACTTTGTTGGTGACGCTGTTCTGATAAGCGAGCGCATGGTTCGTACACAGCAATTATGCATAATACGTTTTGACACATATCAGAGGATACATAACTAACTGCAAATAACCAATATCCCCACTATAGCAAATAAATCCGAGACTATTTATCGCGCATGAAAGCAGTATAATTTAGGCTATGGTTGTACTGTAATAGTTGCATATGACGGTGCGCTATAATAGTTCCCATTATTGACTATCAATTGAAACGTCAATATTGTACTGCCAGTGACTGAAGGCGCTACAAATGTAGCCTTATCTTTGTTATGATTTGAAAGGGACACAACTGGACCACCTGCTATTTGAAGCCATGAGAATTTAAGAGAACCACCAGATGGGTCTGAGCTCTTACTTCCATCAAGGACAACTCGATCAGATGCGTGTACTTTTTGATTAGGGCCAGCATTAGCAATCGGAATTGTATTTGCGTTTGTGGAGCTGCCACTACTGCCGCTACTGCCGCTACTAGTTCCACTATTAGAGCCTTGTACATTATTAACTGTTAGAGAAGAAGACGAGCTACTTGCAGCGGTACCTCCAGAGTTAACTGTCACATGTGTATTGGTGTTGGAAGGGCAACCATTAGTGCTAACGACTTTTGTATCAGCACCGTTGGGATGTATAGCTGCCGCACAATTATTATTGTTAGTATTGGTGTGAACAACTCTAGAGTTAGCCTGTGGAGTATTGTCTGGAGTAGGAGGAGAACAGTTGCTTGGCTGCACAACGTTTGTATCAGCACCATTAGGGTGCACTACTGTAGGACATCCATCTACATGATTTGCATTAGCAAGCGGCTGACGCTGTTGTTGTTGTTGTTGTTGTTGTTGTTGCAAGCCAGATAAAGCTGCTGGAGTACCGCCATTAGTAGAAGGATGTAAGTTGGCTAAACCACCTGTAGGATTGCTGTTAGACGGAGGAGAAGGCAAACGTTCCATACCGGAGAGTACCCCTCCAAGGTTATTCTCGGGGACACCATTATTATTGTCAGGCCGTTCGAATCCTGATGGTCCAGCTTTGCTGCCACCACCTCCACTTGCTCCTATCCTACCTGGTAATGCATACACAGATGTCAAAAACAATGACAAGGTTAAAGATACCAAAAACAACGTCACAACTAGTTTGAATGGCTTCATTTTCTTGTTGTCAATTAACAAGTAGATGAAAATAATATATATAGATAAATATATAAGTATTCTCAACATTTATTCTAAACGATCATTATTTCGATTAGCTTGTTTTAGGTTTCTCCTAGGAACATCGCGCGCAATGTGTCAAGGATGGTGGGTATTTTTGAGACCGTTGCCACCAGGATAACATACCGTATTAACCTCGCCAGGTACTAATCCTCAAGTGACGTAACTGACATTGGATGGTACTTGGATAGGATAAATAGTTACAATAAACCTATAAGAAGCGGACTAGAGTAATTCCTATTGCTTCAATAAACACAGGGGAAGCATCTGTAAAATGTGCGATGTGTGGAAATGAGGCTGTAATTAGCGATGAGCATGATAGCTATAATAATGAAAAAAAGAAGCAGCAACAAGAACTAAAATCGCATATAATCTTGGAGCAAATTAATGGAACATGCTATACTTTTGATAGCGCTGATTGTGCAATGATGTTCAAAAGGTTCAGCGATGTATATGGGAGCGCGTTCGCAGATAATAATGATTTTATATCTTCTCAACATAGGGATGGCAATCTGATCTCAACCCATTAGTCTTTTAATCGTACACAGGGTGAGGGCATTATTTAGTCATTAAGGAAACAAATGATTCAAGCCCGGATCTAAACGCTCCAAGCTCAGTATTTTGCAGGCTTCAATAGGGCCAAGAGAACTTGGCTTTGGTGCGAGCTAGCTAATCAGCAAAACCTCACAGTTCGGCACCTGTCGATGTTAGGCGGCTAACTATTCTTGATGTATAGGCTTTGACTATTTTCATCGTATCCCAAATTACCCATAGTCAAGACTTTAAATCCATTGTCATATAGATATCTCATCTCAGCATCAAACAGATTCACAGTAGTATCAATGGGTCTATTACTATCGCTTAAATCAGGA
>DATFDI010000153.1:0-17943 GCA_035252175.1 Nitrososphaeraceae archaeon | reverse complement strand
CACTTTATCGTAAATTCAATAAATAATTTGAGTGCATAGATAGATGGCTCTCAACCTTTTTCCTCTTTTCCATTTCATATATTATGTAGGACCTTTTGCAGACTGGCTTTATTGGATCATAGATGAGAACTCAATAGTGATCGGTGATGATGAGGAATAAAAATAATTGAAATAGAGGCTGTCTGAATTTAGTGTCTGGACTGTTTATGTATACTACGCTTTTATTTCCAAGTGAAACCATTATGTTAATTACCTCCTCGTTGCATCATTCATTTAAAAATCATGCAAAATAGTAATAGAATGCATAATTTACTAATCTCGGTTAGAATACATCACCTTTCCTATCCTCTTTTAGTTGTTAGAGGATGGCGAAGACTCCTTACAATGTTGTAAAATAGTTATTAGAAGTATTGAGCATCTATCATATCATGAGCCAATCACATAGCGACAAAATAACTGACCCTTCTATTAGAAGGATTTTTAATGACAAAAATTTCGTTTTTGTGTCTACATTAATGAGCGATGGCTACCCTCATATTACACCAACATGGGTAGATATTGATGACGGCAATATCCTCATAAATACTGCAATAGGAAGGGTAAAGCAGAAAAACGTATCTAGAGATCCACGATTATCCATAGCAGTTGTCGACCATAATAATCCATATGACATGGTCACTGTAAGAGGAAGGGTAATAGAGCAGATAAAGGGAGATACCGCTGAAAAACACATAGACAGGTTAGCGAAAAAGTATCTTGGCAAAGATCAATATCCCAATAGAACAGCAGGAGAGAAGAGAGTTATATTAAAGGTAAAACCTGAAAAGATATTTCATATGCGATAAACAGAATATGATCATATAGATACCCGATAAAGAAATATATATTTAAGGAATTCGGGGGGAATAAGACTAATTGTATTCCAGACTACATATTGAAAGATGAAAGTGGGAGGCCAGACCAAAATTCGTGATTACTTTCCTGTAATCTTGCAGCGTTTATCATTTATTATTATCTATTATACCAATTTGTTTGTACAAGCACGGCTTTATTGATTTGCCTTCTTATTCCATTCTCAGCCTATAGTGATAGCATTTCCTGCTTTTCTATTTGGTCTTTAAATATCACTACTAAACCATTAACAATGCTCAGTTTGCCGCTTGAAGCCGGATGAAAAAATTACAGCACCGTTGTCCTTTGTTGATCCATTAGCATCTTGATGTCCTAGAGAGTAAAAATGTATGTTTCCTTCTCCCCTTTTGCTGTAGACATAACTGCATGCCCTCTAAGGTCTGCAAAGCCATCACTTCTAGGTATAGTGAATACAGTTCCATTGGCTGCAAAATTCATGCCCTTTACCACTCCACTACCTATGTAAGATGCCTATAATCCATGAGTGCCATTGACTACTACTGGTTTTGGAGGTGTGGCTTTACATATTCTGTAAAAATTGGATTTCCTAAGGTTATGCTTGAGTTGCTTGTTGAGTAGTTGTTGAGGTGCTGGGAGGAAATCCGCTAGCAGAACTATTGTAATTTTGTGCCATCGCTTGTTGATATTAAATAAAAAGATGAGATGAGGGAATAAGGGATAGCACGCTTATGCTGAGTGGTATCGAAACTGTCAGTAGCAGAATGATAATAATGGTTCTAGTAATTGTGAACTCTTATTTCCATTGAATTTTTTATACTTTTCCAATGGTGTCAAAGCTATAGTTAGTCTGGAAGTTTCCAAAATGTGGCTAGAAGAAGAATATACACAACTAAATGTTTACACATATAGTGAAATACAATAATTGTTATCTGAAAAGTGTGGTTGGCTCCATAATCAGCTTGAATCCCTTCCTGTAGTTAAATTTCCTTTTAATGTCAAATCTCTGCCTTCTAATGGCGTAAACTTCTTTTATGAAGAAGGAAATGACGGAACATGGAAACAGTATCAGACCAAGAATAGTCAGAATAGAAACACATAAAGAAAACAATTTTCAAACTAGAATTTCTGAACACTTTCTCTTAAATGAATCTAAGCTGAATTTTACTATCGCAAATCCAAAGCCATCAGATAGAAGTATTTTTAGAAAAAATATAGGAAGAGCATTATTGAATAAAAATAACGACTATTACCTGAAAATTTGGAATATTGATTATACATCCAAAGAAAATCGTCCTAAAATGAATCTGATGAGAAATATGCAGAAAGAAAAACAAATTGAATCAGAAATAAATACGTTAATGCATGAAACCGTACAGGTCATGCAAATACAACAGCTAGAGGAATAATCCCCAGGCCAATAGGCGATATATACCTAAAACATGCAGCTAACGTAATCGTACATTTCAAGGAACTCTCCAAAACGTCTGGAATGCCATCATTTAAAGCCGCGTTAACCAAGCACAGTACACAAAGACTCCAAAATCTGCTGCCATGTATGTAAGAAAAGCCGGAGGGATGCTGCTGCTGGATTGAGAGGAGTCTACCCATAGGCAGAATAACCACTTCATTTCGTCAGTTATACGAAGAAATAATATCAGAATTAAGAAGAGCTGCAAGCAGCGCTAGTAGATTTAGGACACAAAAATGCTTTTGATCTGCTGCTAAAAGAAGCCTGGAATCCAGAGCAGGCAGCTATGGGGAATTCCACCTTACCAACTGTAATCGATAAAGTAAACATTATGGCTTCTGTTCATAATAGAAAATTAATTGCTTTACTATCAAGAGAGTTAAAAGAAAAAGGTTGAGAGATACAAGAACTCACAGACAGTCACCGCACTTAGAATAAGCTAAACGAGCTATCTATTCAAATAAAGAATTGATGAAAAGTTGGGACTGGAGGGCTCGGCTACACATTGGTAGGTTTGAAAGATAAACAGGTTTTTGACCAGTGGCAGCTTCTCTAGCTAAAATATCCTTATATCATGCCGCACTCAGTATGTCATGACAACAACACAAGTTAGTTCTGAATCACATGGTCAGTATAAAGCAAAGTCCTATGCTGCTGCAAGCGCTAAATCACCACTTGCTCCCATGACAATCCCCAGGCGAGATCCGGGTGGACATGATGTTCAAATCGAAATCCTTTTCTGCGGCATCTGCCACTCTGATCTTCACACCGTTAGTGGTGAGTGGAGTGCTACTATGCCAACTGTCTATCCGTGTGTTCCTGGACATGAGATCGTCGGTCGTGTAACTAAGGTCGGCTCAGCAGTCACTAAGTTCAAGCCCGGCGACATTGCTGCAGTCGGCTGCATGGTTGACTCCGATGGTGACTGCCCAGAATGCCAGGCCGGTCTTGAGCAGTACTGTCCACATATGACCCTCACCTACAATTCTCCAGATGTTCACCTTGGAGGAGTTACCTATGGCGGCTATTCTGATAGTATCGTAGTCAAAGAGCATTTTGTCCTACGGGTTCCATCCAACCTAAATCTCGCCGGAACGGCGCCTCTCTTGTGCGCTGGAATCACAACCTACTCTCCAATGCGACATTGGGGCGTTACCAAAGGCAAAAGGATTGGTGTGGTAGGTCTGGGTGGGCTAGGTCATATGGCGGTAAAGATAGCCCATGCGCTTGGAGCACATGTTGTAGTCTTTACCACTTCGCCTAACAAGAAAGAAGATGCGTTACGCCTAGGTGCAGATGAGGTGGTCATTTCACGAAATACCAACGAGATGAGCAAACATCAAGGCAGCTTCGACTTCATACTCGATGCTGTCTCTGCAGAGCATGACATTAACTCACACCTACAATTACTCCGCCGTGACGGTAATATGACACTCGTGGGTGCACCAGAGAAGCCTCACGCGGTAGCGGCCTTTAGTCTTATAATGAAGCGCAGATGCCTGTCTGGCTCAAATATTGGAGGTATAGCAGAAACGCAGGAGATGCTTGACTTTTGCGCCAAAAATAACATCACCGCCGATGTAGAAGTTATCCCAATCCAGAAAGTCAATGAGGCTTACGAGAGAATGTCTCGTGCGGATGTAAAGTATCGCTTCTCGATTGATATGGCTTCTCTCAAGCCACAGTAATGTGCACATAGCAGCCTGTTCGTCTCAACTTTTGTACCACTGTATTAGTCCATAACTAGCATGAAAACGTAGATTAATTATGGTAGACTCAAACACTGCTTCTAAAATAACTCTTGAACCACAGTTCAGTTGGGTATTCGAAAACAATTCCTGGATCTAAGAAACCAAAAGACAGTTAGGAATACATGTATATGAGTCATTAATTATGTGACGACTCATTGTTTAAGCATGATGTCATTCACTCTAAATTCATTGTTTGTTCGATATCTTGCAAATATATTATAGGCCATATCAAGAAACAGTGTTGATTTGCTTTATTATTTCCAAAAATTACAAAATAAAGATTCAAATACAGAAATGCTGGTACATTGCACATATACTATTATATACCGAATTAAGCAGCTGCAAATGGACTTTACATATAAATGAATAATGCCTTTTATATCGTACTAATTTTGGCCATACTGGCAATTGTCTTTGCATCAGTATATCTAATTAACAAGAAAGCTTCACCACCGCCATTTTCAAATCAGCAAGGCTTTACACAAATCTATACTCCAAAGCCAGGAGGTAGAGTATTTACTGCAATGGATACTTCAGGAGAAAATTGTGAATCAGATGGGATTAGATTCAACCTTAATAATGAACATACACTAATAGATAGAGAATCAACTTGGATCTTTACTCTTGATAATAATCCTGCACCTTGTACTGATAAACCATGGTGGAGCCCAAAGATTGGATCAGAAGGTAAAACTGGTCAAGCTTCAGGACTCTATGAGGCGTCTGTTCCATATGATGGGGGATTTCATTTAATGCGGACAGAAGGCCCATTTCTACAATATCATTCGTGTAGCGGCTATGAATACGCAAATGTTCCGCCAATGCCACAAGGAAAACCAATTGGCGTTAAAACAGCTTCATGGAGAATTCCTGACGGGGTTCATGTAGAATTTTGGTATGACTTTACTGGTGGAGGAAAAGGGCCCTGGGTAAAATATGCAAGTTTAGACGATACATTGCCAGGACATTGTAACGGAGGTTCTATAACAGGACCAATAGGAATAGATGGTAGGCTAATAGGCCATGTACCCCCTCAGGATAGTATGAGAATGAATGGAGCTGATGCCACTTATATTGGCGGTTCAATTGTGGAGTTGACAGCAGGCCAAACTTCTAAAGGAAGTGTAGGTACTAGTGTTCAATCAAGCTAACTTCGAATGCGGCCATTCCTGTTCGGCTAGTTTACCTTTGAGATAATAAACAAGACCATTTAATGGGGAGAAAACATCGCATAGTCCTCCTCAGCATAACCTTGTTGATATCCATGGCAGTATTCTGAACTTAAGAATACATCACAAGGGTACATTTCTTTTTAAACTAACATATTTGCTAATTTGTTTAGTTGCCATTTTTAACACTGGTCACAAATTGCAAATTTTTGGTATTTAGAAAAATTCTGTAAAAGCTGAAAATCAGCTATAAAATTCAAGATTAGCAGAAAGGGTATGCTAACAAATTGTTATAGGGTATCTTCTCCATTCTTACTGGACGTATGCTTTTTGTCATTTTCCTTTAATTCTGGTAATTCTCCAGATTCCCTTAACTCTTTTAACTTTGCAATGATTTTTTGAATGCCTCTGTCCTCTTGTACTATATACCTCAAGCTTTCGTCAACTTCGTCTTTCTTTTCATCGACTTGCAGTAATCCGTTTACCCGTTCGAGTTGTGACTGCTTAATCTATTCCCACTTTGGTCTATAAACCTGTTTTACACATTTTGCAATGTACTCAAGGTGGTCATTTATTTCGTCTGGGTAGTAATCTTCTGGTTTTGGTTCTGGCATAATATCTCTATAATCTCGTGAAGCAGGAAATTCGAATTGCATCCATGGATGGAAGGACAAGTGGTAGTAAAGTAGAGATGCAGGATAAAAGGACGGCTATTTTTTTATCTCTATTCAAGTTCAAACCTTTACAACATTCTACTGTTGAGAACCTAAACTTGTGTCAAACCTTTGATATCGTTATTTTCATGCTTCCAATATTGACATTGCTCTTGCACGGTATTATTAGCAGATGATACAGGGCTAAATAACACCTGCTCTACTAATACTAACAAAATTTAGAAAGCTGCTTTGTAGTATCTATCATTTCATCTACATCTTTTCCAATTGGCTTTTGAAATGGCTTGGGTCCTATTTTAGAAGCAGGTATGTTATAATATTTTCCTTTGAACTCTACGATATCATCTGTCCGTATCTTTTTTATCAGTTGGATATATTCATCAGCTCTCTTACCTCTATCGTTTAAAGGTATATTGAAAGCTTGATATTCATCTTTTAGCCAACCAATGCCAAATCCTGCTATATCTCTTCCTTCAGATAAAACATCAAGGGTAGCAAATCTTCTAGCTAATATCACAGGATTATGAAACAGCATATCTATAACTGAGGTTCCTAATGCAATTCTATTTGTATTAGCAGCTACAAAAGTGAGGGTTTCCAGAGTATCTAAAACATTCTGAAACTCGATTGGAAATCTCCCATCAGGAGTATTTGGATATGGTGTCTACGGCTTTACAGAACATAAAAGCCTTTGTATTAAAGTCAGACGTAGTTGATTTTTTAGTCTGTCGGTATTTACTCTAAGAGTTATCTTATCCATTGTTTTTGATATTCTTAGCCTACCCCCGCTCCCCGCGGTGTATCATTGCTTTTAATGACATCATTTACTCTGAAGCCTGTTCTCCATTGGTTTGCAGAAACATATGTGAAAGGATACAGTCAGAGAAAATAGTATTTGGCATAAGCAATTATTCTTTAGGTCAGAAATATTGTAGAAGATGCGAAGTTTACATGTATAACGATAGTATATTTTGCCCATGTTGTGGAATGCAGCTAAGGCTGACACCAAGCAGTAGAAAATGTAAAGAAATACTTAGGAAGAGGAGATACAAGATAACGAATCGCCATCCACAGGTTAACAAATAACACTAATATTAAGACGATGAGTTCGGGGAAATGATATCAAATCAAGATATGCTTCCACGAATTTCATTTGAAAGTCCTTATTTCATTTGCAGGGAAGCCATTGAGCACATTATACGATCGCATACCTGTGTATCTAGATGATATGATATCAGTTTGATGGTAGTCTACCATCCCAAAAGTTTAGCAGATCTGGCGGTAGCATGGTTTAAGTCTTCCTTATATCTTACTATGATACTTTCTGCTATAACAATTGAATACGACATTAACAATGTTTGCAATCATTGCAGCATTTGGCTTGGCATTGGTTACAGTAGCGGTATTACCACAAGCAATCACATTCGACATCCCAAATACTAATAAGGATGTCGCTTATCATCCTCATCTTAATCTAGAAATACATCATCCTTGATCACATCCAAGCTGGTGCATTAATCCAAGATACATCCACGAGAACCACGCATTTGTGCCATCAGAGATAAAGCATCGAAATCCATCTTCTTTTTATTTGTGCTAGAATTTACCTATGTATGATATTCTAGATCATCTGCAGTTGTAGTTCGAACCATCATCATTCATGGCTATTGTTTATTAAAAGATTGAATATGGTAATGTTGTCATTAGAGAGTTGCCAACAGAAGTTACAACAACTGTTATTTGTAGGAAGATAAAACCAGGTCATGAAAAAGATTACAATAATTGGGTTAGGCGTTATTTAATATCGGAAAGAAAAGCTCGTGGCTATCTTGGTACTATAATTATTCCTGGAGGTAGTAAATCATCTCTGCGGTATATTATCCGCCATTTTACTGATAAGGCTGCTATGGACGCATGGGAGAATTCAGAATAATCACAAAAGCTAATACAAGAAGCAGACAGATATTCCAAGCCACACTATGAAACATCTACTGGATTAGAAACATGGTTACATTACCTGAGCTAAAAACTCTTAGTCAAACACCTCCGCCTAGGTGGAAAATGGCCATTGTAATCTTCTTTGCTGCGTATACCATTAGCTTTATATCACGATATATTCTTAGCTCTTTGCTAGGACAGTGGCCACTATATGCAAACGCTGTAATTTTTACTAATACTAGTTGTTTCACTTACATATTTTGCTCTCCCAATAGCTAATCGCCTGCTGCGACGTTGGTTATATCCAGGAAGTGTATAGTCTATATATTATAACAATGTCTGATTGGCAGTCATCTGTGGAATATTGTATATAGCACCCAGCATGTACGTCTATTTCCATTCCAATTCCAAATGACGGCCACTTGAAAAATAGTACAATAATGTTCAATGCAAGTTAATTATATTAAACGAACCCAAAAAGTTCAGTTATTGATACAAGGAGCATCAATTACTATAGATAGTTTTTAATTCAATTATTTGGTGACATTGGTAGTATATTGAGAATCCTAATACAATTCTCAGAAAAGCGTTAATATCACAGATTTTTTTTGTACTTCCCAATTTCTTGCGCACAAATACCCGCCACTTATTAATTTCGATATCATATCACTGAAATCTATTCTCTTGGCAATTACTCATCTCAGTTTCTATGTCTATTGCTCTTTGTTCTCTTAATTCTTCAAACCATCTCCTTTTACTTCCCTTCTTGAAACTGCTGTAAACACATCTATCAAATCCGGAAAACCCAAGGACTGTTTCCGCGGCGTCAAGTATCATTTCTTTGTACTTTTCCTTATCATATGCAGGAAGCGATGATAGGTTCTCAATAGGTGTCACTCTACAAAGAGGGTTATTGTGCTTCGAGTCTGTGTATATGTATTGAATTGTCTCACCTTTCAGAGGATACTTTTTCGATTGAATAGCTGCAGATACATGTGGGAATAAACTTCTGTATTTTTGTATATCCTGTCTGAGCAGTTTGGAGATGACAAGGTCTTTATCATCGAGTCCTTCTCCAGTCAGGATTGTATCAATAGCTTGGGTTACAAGTAAAAGAGCATTTTCATATCCTTTTGTTAGTATTTCAGAGGAATCTTTACAATCAAATAGCGTATATAGAAGCTGAGTCTGAAATCGTTTTATAAAAGCTGGGACATCATGTCTTCTTATCTCTATGCCTCTTACTACCAGCTCGTTATCAAAAGTAATTCCAAAGTAATGCTTGAGTACTTCTATTTTTTCATCTGCTTCTAAAGGTAGAAGAACCAAGAATTTGTAATGGTAGTCAACTGAGATTGAAACACCGGTTTGCTGTGATAATGTATCTATGACATGATTAAAATCTCTAGCAGAGTCTTTTTTCTTAATGAAGACAGAATCTGTATCGGCATATACCAAATTATAGCCTAGCATTTGAACAATATCTTTAGTTTTTATCAGTACCTCTCTAGAAAGCCTGTTTATTTCCTCAAAAGCAAGTATGTTTCCAAATCTGTTCCAAAGAGAACCAGTCGAACCGTAAAGACAAACAAGGATATTCTTTAGTGAATTAACTCGTTGCTCACACCATGCATATTCTTCGCTGTCTTTTGGGAGTTCTTTTAACAACTTTTTGAAATAAAGTCGTCTTTTGAGATATCGTTCTACTACTGTTGGAAGTAATCCTTTCTTTGCTTCTCCCCGAATAGTTTCATAGCTCAAATTATGATTCACAATTAAATTTGCATATTCGTTATCATAGTCCAGTGCCAGAACATCTTCATGCAACCCGATTTGGGGAGATATTACCATACCTCCTTTGCCCCTTGCAACTATTTGTTCGAGTTCTGATATGCTCATGATTGCTGCCCCGCGAAGGAATCACAAAGCTTCTCTGAATTAATTCAAAACAATTTCTGCTATCAATTAGACGATTTATAGTATATTTAGCAGCTTTATCTAAAGGAAGAAATCCAAATCTTGCTCGCTCTATTAACCCTGCAAACCCAAACTGGTCAAAATATGTTGTTTTTCTATAACTGCTGCTAATACAGATTTTCTCAAGCCGCAAATCAAATCCGTTCTTCTCTGTTCTGGACAATAGATAACTAAGCACTTTGCCATTATCATAATCACCCATGCAGACTAGGATGTCAGGGTTTTTCTCGTGAACATAATCAGAGAATTGCTGCAAGATTACCTGTTCGTCGTTGTTATCAAATACCACTTCATCTTTTCCATATCTTACTTTGATTATCCTGATAGCATCCTCTGAAGCAAGTAACCCCGAATATGTATGAAGGTCAAAATAGAGTATTGAAAACGGGGGAGGATTTACATCGTTCTCATCATCAACTTTTACAGCATGAAGTAGCTTTGATCCATCATATTCTACTTTGATTTTGGTTGTAGGTTCAATCTTTAATTTATTGAAAAGATATCGCTGCACATGCAAAAGATCTGTATTAAACAACTCTTTTACTCGATAGTCATCTTCCAGCTTCTCTAGCAGATATTGATAATATCTTAACGATTGTAGCTGCACGTGAACAAGTTTTCTTATTTTATTACTGTTAAAAAGATTTGTATGCTTATCTTCCCACCTGACTGAGATCTCTTCTTCTCTGGATAGCAGCTGGAAAAGATGCATTCCATCAGCCTCGTTTCTTGGTAGTATGTAGAATCCTGAATGATAGGAATCTCTAAACTTGACGATCTCCCCTTCCTCTGTTTTTATCGATAGGATAGCATGATCATTTTCAATTGAAACATCAAGAAGCCATCCGGTACAACTAGTCAAATCCGTAATTTCGTGTCTTTTCTAACTAGATGCTGCACTTGTCCTTTAACCCATTGTAAAGCCTCTATTTCAACTTCTAGACTCTTGTTGTAGATGGGATTATGTAACTTGTGTATACTGTCCTTACAATCTTTTATCTTTTCGTTTATTGATGCTTGGAGCATGTCGGCAAAGTCAACAATTCTCATTTGGATTGTCAGCGAACCGCAAATATTATACGTTGATATACCAAGTCGGGACGGACAGGGAGTATTAAAAAGAAAATCAGATACTGTTTTTATTTAATATCGTAACCTCATTTAACGTTCCAAAAATTTCATAGAAGAAAATTACAGCCATATACGGGGTATAATTTTTTTCTAGAATCCTTAAATCTTTCTTGTTTTTTCTTTGAAATTCGGGGATACAATATGTACAGGTGTTATTATACAATAATAGGGGTTGTAGCAGCAGTTATGGTTGCCGCAGTAGTAACAACAATTTCAATTCAAAAAGTATATGCAGCTCAACAGCCACAACTTGCTCCACAAGCCAAGGCGCCCATTGCTACATCAGGAGATAAGAATGTCTACGTTAGTTGGTGGAGCAACAAGACAGGCAACGATGAAGTAATGTTCAAAGCTTCGGCAGATGGTGGAAAAACATTTGGCAGCAAAATAAATCTAAGCAATACTCCTAATTCTGATTCGCAGGACGTACAAATAGCAGCTGCAGGAAATAATGTGTATGTAACTTGGTGGGAGCGAAACCAAACAGCAAACGAGCCTATAATGAAAGTAAGTAACGATAATGGCAAGACATTTGGAGAAAAGATAATGCTGTCAGAAAAATAACAACCCTCTTTTTATTTTAATACCAGTTGACTTATCCTTGCCCCCGAATTCGGGGAACGCTATTGACTCATTTTATAAGATATGCACATAACCACATTCAGAAGGAAAGTCCATCGTAAAATATGTATGGTCTCCAATTTCTTGGGGGCCATACATACCCGTAAATGGTTACAATTTAGGGGAACTATAATAATCGTCGCAATCATATAGTCTTTGCGTAACTTGGTTCCTAGTTTAAATGAGAGCAGAGAAAGAAACTCAAGGATCTGAACAAGTTTTCCGAACATTTTCATTGAATTCAGATATGACAAAATATTTAGCATTTTAAAACCTTAATAACAACATACTCATTTTACGTGGGGTAAATGGTTACATGCACTGGGGGAATATTTGTAATTGAATCAAGCTAAGAATATAATTTTTGTATTTCTTGTGTTAACAATTGTATCCTCATTATTATCAGCAGTTACAGGCAATAATTTAGCATTTGCAACATCAAAAAAGAAGGATGATAGCAGTAGTGGTAGTAGCAGCAAGGATAAAGGCAGCGGAAGTGGCGACAGCGGCGGCGGAGGCAGTAGCGATAAAGCAGGTGGAGGCGGTAGCGGCAGTAACGATAAGGGAGGCGGCGATGGTAGCAACGGTGGTGCAGGTAGTATCGATAAAGCAGGTGGAGGCGGTAGTAGTGAGACCGGTAGCACCAGTACACCACCATCTACGACAGAAGAAAGTACACCACCATCACCAGCAGCCACAGAACAGACATGTCCTGATGGTTCAAAACCAGATCCTGCCACTGGTAATTGCCCCCAAGCTGCAACGCAACAAAATGTAGCTCCACTACAGACCCTGACTCCTCAACAAACATGTCCAGACGGTTCAACACCTGATGCTAATGGTATTTGTCAGGATGGTTCAACACAGACTACTAGATGTCCAGAGGGCACACTACCAACCAACATTCCTAGTTATTGTCACCCAGTCGGCGCACCGGGTCCCTCTCAAATAGAAGTACCCGCAAATCCAGATGAAGCTGTCCGGAAGAATCTTATCGTGTAGGAAGCGCCGGTAATGCTGGTCAGCCTGGAACTGGCTCTGAATTTTGTGTTAAGAACGTTCATGTGTTTGTAAATGTAACAAAACTTCTGCCCGGATCGTCTACAGCAGACTGTACACGAGATACTATAGTGTTTGCAGGTAAATGTATACCAGCCACCCCTCCAATGACAACATCGACAACATCAGGAGTATGTCCTGATGGCTCAACACCTGATGCTAATGGTAATTGTCTAACCTGTCCATCAAATACTCAGTTGTTTGATGGTAAATGTGTCGGTCAATTGCCTGTAATACCCGGAAGTAATACTGGTACAGGTGGCGGTTTTATTCAATTAGGCAATGCTAAACCTACGGTAGTATACGTACCTATGAATAAAGATGGCACCTGTCCTCCGGGTGATGTGCCAGCCTCTGGTGGCTACTGTAGGCATAGTATACAATCAACTCCTCCAGCAGCTCCTCCGACTAACACACCTCCAGCACAGCCTCAACCATCGCAACCAGTATGTGAACCAGGATTTCATTGGGATACCACGCAACAGGAATGTGTACCAAACGGTCCTAAGTAGTACTTGGAAGTAAAGTCAAATCCCAGCGCACTGGGATAATGCACAACTAAAATGTGTGACTGTATAACTCAGCTGATTGCGCACAGCGAGCGAACAGCAGTCAAGTCAAATTGTAAAGAAATAGCGTTAGCTAATGAATGTTATCACTTCGTTTGAATAGACAACTCATTTAGCTTATTCTCAAGTACGGCAATAGTCTGTCTGAGTTCTTGTATCTGGAAATCCTTTTCTTTTAACTCTCTTGATAATGCAGCAATTAGTTTTCTATTGTGGATTGATGCCATGATGTTTAGTTTGTCACTTACAGTTGGCAATGTGGAATTTCCCATAGCTGCCTGCTCTGGATTCCAGGCTTCTTTTAACAAAAGGTCGAATGCATTTTTGTGTCCCAGATCTACAAGGGCTGCTTGCAGCTCTGTTCTTAGCTCTGATATTATTTCTTCATACAGTTGACGGAATGATGGTGTTATTCTGCCTATATGTCATCACCTTTCAATCCAGTAGTATCATTCCCCCAGCTTTTCGTACGTACAGAACTGCAGATTTTGGAGTCTTTGTGTATTGATGTTTTATTAGCGTGGCCTTAAATGAAGGGATGCCAGATGTTTTGGAGAATTCTTTGAAATGTATGATCGCATTTGCTGCATGTTTCAGATAAATTCCCCCGATTGGTCGAGGTATTATTCCTCTAGCTGTTGTATTTGCATCACCTGTACATACTAGGGCTACTTTATTTTTAGTACAAGCTTTGCTAATTATCCCTATTACCTCTTTTATGATATTAGCAGATTCCATCCTGTTTTTTGAGTCCTTGAAGAATTTTGTTATCTTGTTAACCATTAGCAGCTTTATGTCAGTATCTGATTCTGTTAGATCTGCAATTTCCTCTGCAACGTTTAGTTGATGCTGCTGATTATACGCTGGATGTACATACAAATTCTTAAAAACAATCTTTGGGTCAATACCTGCACATTTTGACGCAACCCCTATTTTCTCAGGGTTTAGAGCAGCTGTCTTTCTTTGATCATAATAATCTGAATTATTGAGACAAATTGCTTTTGATTCAAACCCATGCTTTTGATTTATTGGCAGCACACAATTAACAAGAAATGTATAGACCAATGCATCCAAAGCTACATGGTTATTGCCATAAAACAGATAGAACAGACCTTCCTGGATATCATCGATAAGCGAATCAAGATCAGCAGAGCCTGTAGTCATCTTCAGAGTGTTTCTATGCTCATTGAATTGTTCTAGTGCAGAAAGAAATGACATATTATGATAGCTGTATTTGATTAGGGAAAAACCAAAGCTCGTCATGTACAAACATAATTGAGCCCCTTGCTGTAACATTTCTTCCAAACAATTTTTGTCTTATTTCTTGCAGCAGCTGGCTTTGTACGTCAGAATGGGGGGAAGATGATATTCCTCGACTTCTAGATTTGCCGAACCAATATGCAAATCTTCTTGTATAGCTTTTCTAAGAGCATCCTCGACTTTGGCTTTCAGACTATACTTTTTATTTTCAATGAACCTCTGGACATTTCCATAAATAAGGAGAGATTCGCTGCCAAAAAAGCACATACTTGGTGGATAAGTAAATACATTCTCACTATTCATCATCTTTACTTTAAGTAGCGGGATCTCATCTGGTGAGATCTCAATACCGTAAACTTGCTTCCAGAATTCTACTAGGTTTCTATTGTCAGTTTCTGAAACTCGCTGGTTCCCCGCTTTTGTTGTGACGACATCAACAATACAGCCATAATTCCCAGATGGTGCTACGATTACTTTGTTTCTATATGTTAATAGATTGCGTACTACAGCATTTGCACTTGCCCCCAGTTCTCTTCTTAACTTGACGTAATCAAGTACACTTTCTCTTACGTATGCTTGAGGGGTTGCCTCGACTGTTACGTGATTATCTTCGATTAAACTAACTCTAATTGAAAATCCAAGGTAGAGCTTTGCTCTTTCGCAGCGATACAGGGGAATTGGTTCTTCTAGCAGGTAGATCCCTTGCATCATTCTCATGCCAGTTACTTTTTTGATGCTAATGTCAAGTGCTTTTTCAATTAGCTTTTTGATTATCTTTCTATCTTCTATATCAGATACGTTTAATGGCCGTTTGACATATTCTGAGAACTTGTGAGCTTCCTCTTCACCTGGGGGAAAGAAGACAAGATTTCTTCCGTCAGTGACAATAAGTTTACCATTACTTCTGTAGGAAGAAGCGCTTTCCGTTACTGCTTCTATTATCTCTATATTCTCAGGAATTTTTATTTTTACTGAAAATGGTTGTTGTGGGCTTTACCAAAGGCTTATTCTGTGATGCAAGCAAAACTAGTTCAGCTAGATTTCTGTTCAGCACTCGAGATGCTATGTCTTTTATCAGAACCATCTTAATTGAGCCTGAGCCATCATACAACCTGGAAGAAACTCTTAGATCCCAGCCCCATCCCCCATCAGTACACTTCTTTGGACATGTATCGTATATTATTGATTTACATTTGTTACATCTTTTAACAAGACCGGAATTGCTATAAACAGTAGTTATTATTCCGTTTAAACTAACACTTTTGACTGGCCGTCTTATCGAGTCTATCTTTGGATTCCAAATATACTCTCTGTAATCTTCAACGTTTTTAGGATCAATCTTTGTGTGCTCTGTTATCACAAGCAGCAGCGATTTATCGGTTGGAAATTCATGTACGTATGCTGAGCTGAATTTGTAAATAGAATTCCTTATTAGAGGATATGAAATTCTGTGGCTAACAAATGGAATCTTGAAACTTGAATCCTCCAATATCCCAGAAAATATCGTTTTGGTGCCAAGAGCATCCCGTCTTTCTACAGTCCTGACATAAACTACTCTTGCTGTTGTAGACACATACTTCCCAGGGGTTAATTCAGATAATGTGACAAGAGGTATTGGTTGCTGGTAAGATGGTGAAGGTGGTGCTGGAATTGTTTGTGGATCGGGGTAAAGAATTTCGCTACTACTCATACTTCTACCACCCTGATTCATTACCATCGTTTATCGCTGTCTTCACTTCAGCATTTTCAACGCCTTTCTCGCTTATTGTAAACCGGACTTGGCTGTAAGCATGATGGGGGGAATCAACCATTACTGCAATTCTATCTCTTCCAGCTTTTCGCAGGAAGATTCTATATGTACACGCGTGACCCATGATATTACCTCCAGCAGCTCTAACTGAAGGATTTTCAAAAGTATTATCAGGCGTAGTTTGCACTTGATTTGTCAGTACCACTGCTACATTGTATACCTCAGATAATCGAATGAGTTTGTGTAACATTACATTGAGTCTCTGCTGTCTTTCAGCCAGAGTTTCTCGGCCAGTATATTCTGCTCTATGAAGAGAGATAATACTATCAACAATCACAAGTTTAGCTTTGTACTCTTCAATTGACTTGCCAAGGTTTCTTATTAGTGCTTCTAGTTGAGCACTATTAACTATTTTACAAACAAACACCTTTTTCATTATTTCTTCTGAATCAAGTCCTCTGGCTTCAGCTATCTGCTGAATTCTTTCAGGTCGAAATGTATTCTCTGTATCTACAAATATTATACTGTTAATTTGGTTTCTGTCATTAGTAGCAGCGGTAACACATAACGTATGACATATCTGGCTTTTTCCTGAACCAAATTCTCCGGTAAGTTCAGTTATAGCCTGGGATTCTACACCACCTTTTAAAAAATCATCTAGGTTTTTAGAACCTGTAGTATATCTAACAAGGGATTTTCTTCTCTCCAACACTTGGTCAGCAGTAGAGAACTCTTTGATAAGTGCCCCCGAATCTGCTAAGGCCTTTTTGGCTTTCATCACCAGTTCTGATATAGTTTCCGTGTCAGCTAAAACCGCATTTCCTTCATACGCACCTTCAGCAAGTTCATTGGGGATAGATACAGCAAGATCCAGAACCGATTGTATACCAGCCTGCTTTAGTTTGTATATTAGATGCGGCTGTACTCCAGGTAAATCCTCTAATTGTAAATCGCTGACATGAGACATAATTTTATTTGACTTGATGCTTAGTCTACTTTGACTGATATATAACGAGGCGAGATACTCTCAGGCCGGGAGAGAGGGGTAAAGTACCGTACTCGTACAGTACTATACTACCCTCTCCCTTCCCAATCCGTGTTTCAGACTATAATAAGGATGATAACGACATGAGGTATAGTATGAGCAATCAGCAGCAACAGTCTCTTCAAACCGAAAGGGAACCAGATATGGAGACAGAAATAGATTGTCCTCGCTGTTATGATATAATGACATTATCTTATGATTTTGACAAGCTATACTATTTTTGTGAAGAATGTAGCTTGTCGCTTTTAATAAATTAGAGAGCTAGAACGAGACATGAATCAACAAGAAGAACACCAAAAACAGGCTAATGAAGCTGATATCTTAGAACAAGGTGACATTTACTTCTTCTATAGGCCAAAGAAAGCTGCGGAAGAGGTAAAAGGTATTGAGGATATTCGGCGCTTCTTTATGGTAACTGCACCAGAAGGGGGCCAACTATACAGGCTTTTCGTTATAGGTAAAAAATCCCTTCCTGAAGTGAGAAAGACAGAAGCTAGAGCATCTGAAAGATATTGGGCTAGAGTTGGTGGCGTATTTAAAGATGCCAATGAGCTTACAAAGGAGCTCTCATCGGATGAATTCAGAAAGGGTGATGCTGCAAGACCGGTTGGAGAAGGAAAGTACGCTATTGTCAAACATCAAAATCATACAGAATTAG
>DATFDI010000152.1:0-20052 GCA_035252175.1 Nitrososphaeraceae archaeon | reverse complement strand
AATTAGTGGCACTAATCCACTTACAGGAAAGCAAGATGTTGTGTCCGATATTACAAATTTGTTTTTATGGAATAACGGTAATCAACAGGTGACTTTTGTTGAACCAAATGCAGTAACAATGAACCTAATATACAGATGAGGAAATTAACGTATTGTATAGTGATACCTTTATGTTCAGATATAACAATGGCAGACATACATTTCACAGTGTGAACTATGAAATGTTCTTTAAAATATATTTAGCTGTAGGCATTATACTACTTTTTGCAGTTTGGAATAATATTCTCGCATATGCTCAACAAACATCGTCTTCACCTACAATATCGCCACCATCTACTGCTAGTTCAAACAATGCTGCACTATTGGCTGAAATTAAAGCAAAATTGTGTAATCCCAGCAATCCGAGTCTAAAGGTAGTTAACACTACTGAAGCACGCGTATGTGGTATTCCTAAAACGGTACAACCGGCACTCGGACCATCATCAGCAGCAACTCCACCGTCAATAGCACCGTTAGCGCATCCATTCAAAAACACGGGAAGTAGCAACAATACTAGTATGATAACGACATCTACTAGTAATGTACCTATAGTATTGCGACCGATCCCAAGTGGAATATGTCCAACAGGGTATCATCTAGTTTCTGGAACTGTATGTATCAAGGATACGCCGTCATCAACTCAACAACAAACAATACCAGCGGCTTTAATACCGACAACAACCACCATGACTAGTCCTGTAACAACTCAATCAAGTCATAATAATCCTACCCAAAATGACAACGAAAATGCTGTAAGACCCAATAATGAAGAGAACTTTCATACAAAAATATTGAAATCGTTCAATAAAAAATTTAAATGACTGCACGCCAGATATAATTCATAATTAATTACTAGAGCCTTTTCTGTATTTAAATATAGCAAAAATTACACCAGTCAGTGCAACCTGCTACCAACAAAGTCATAAGACATGTTGAGATTGGATAAATACTCTTAAAAAAGCTTAGCTTAAAGCCTGTCCGATGTCTAATTGTATGTAAATGAAATGTAACATGGGCTCGATTACAATATTCGACTGCTCAACTATAATTATTACATGATACCTGATAAAAATATAAGCTTTGGTTAATCATCTTAGCTTTTTAAGAATAACTCTTGAATATATGATATTCTTGGTAATACTGCTTATAATAGGGATAAACGTGAGTAAGGATCGCAGTAATGCCAATAGCAATATTAGCAGAAGTTCTATTTTGCTAGTCGACGATGATGCTGACATATCCAAATTACTTGAAGAATCGCTATTAAGGAGCGGATTTAAGGTCTCTGCTTTCACCGATCCCATTATGGCATTACAAGATTTTAAGGTAAACTGCAAGACTTGCGGTCTTGTCTTGTCTGATGTTAGGATGCCGGGAATGAATGGTTATGAGCTAGCCAAGCAAGCAAAACAAATCGATAGGGATGCAAAAGTTGTGCTTATGACTGCATTTGAAATCAATGAGAAGGAATTTCAAAATTTGCTGCCCGATATCAAAATAGATGGCTTCATTCAAAAACCATTTACTCTTGAGAAAATAAATGAGCTAGTAAAAGGCATCATCACGAGGGCTAATTAGGATATAATCACCAATAACCGATATATTTTTTATGGCTCATTTTTTATGAGAATAAGATCGTGTAATGGAGTCAAACTAAAACGATTTGATTATAAATTGCGCAGCAGACAATGCACTAGACCATTGCTTATGTTTGCTGATGCGCTAGATGAATACTTTGGGGTTCAACCTCTGCTGTATCTTGAGAGGATTGGCGAATTATTCTAAAGTAACTGAAAGCTGAGTATTTGTGCATAGATCGTATAAAGCGGCTATCTATTATCAGTTATCCTCTGCAAGCCAGCATATATAAATATCGAGCCAGTCTAAGGTTTTGTACTCATTAATGCGCCTAGGCAATAAGGCCTCTCATCGCCAAACGATGATCCAAGTAGTTGATGATGAATTTGATATAGTCAATGTTATCAAACTATACCTCCAAGGAAGGGGTTTGAATGTATTTGGATTTACAGACCCTCAGTTGGCGCTAGAGCACTTTCGTATTAATTGCAAAAGCTATAGTTTAATCATTTCTGATATCAGGATGCCAGGAATTAACGGATTTGAATTTGTACGAAAAATAAGAGAAATATGGCCTGCGGTAAAGGTTGTGCTCATGTCAGCTTTTGAAATTAATAGTACTGAATTATCAGCAGGCCTAAGAGAAAATATTATACAAGGTTTTATACAAAAGCCAATAGCTTTAGATGAGCTAGGTAGCATTGTTCAATCACAACTTTAAAAATAAATAAGATTATAATGGAATAAACTCTTCTATTTCAGCCCTGTGCAAACGCCACAGCACTAAATCAGCTTTGGCTAGCATAGACAATGCCAATCCTGTAAAAAGAACAACACAGCACTCAATATTGTGTTTCTTGTCATAGGAAACAGCAATGTCATATTTTATAAATATTGGGTAACTGCGTTCAAAATGTCAGTAAGTTAATACTACTGATCGGGGCATTGATATACTATTGATACGAGAAATTATTATACAAACTGCAAGCTCCTATAGTCATACCGTTTCCTGCTTTATCTATCTGGTCTTTGAATACTATTACCAAACCATTAACAATGCTCAGTTTGCCGCTTGAACTTGTATGGAAAAATACGGCACCATTGTCATTTGTTGATCCATCAGCATCCTGATATCCTAAAGAGTAAAAATTGTATGTTCCTTTTTCCCCATTAGCTGTAGTCATAACTGCATGTCCTCTCAGATCTGTAAAACCATCACTTCCAGGTATAATGAATACAGTTCCATTGGCTGCAAAATTCATGCCCTTTACCACTCCACTACCTATGTAAGATGCCTGTAATCCATGAGTGCCATTGGCTACTACTGGTTTTGGAGGTGTGGCTTTATCTTGTTCTCTAAAAATTGGATTTCCTAATGTTATGCTTGAATTGGTTTGGTTATTTGTTGAGTTTTGTGCAACTGCTATCTGTATTTGGAGAGGTACAGGTCCTGCCATTACCAAGTATGACAATCCTCCAATAAGAAATACAGCTACTGACAGAGTCAAGAAAAGGTCTACTTTGTTATTGTCCATTAACAAGTTAGAAATTTGGGGAATATATAACAGTATTACAGGATAGAACCTTTTTTATCTTTTTCAGGTATCGAGATGTTGAGTCGCTTGCTTAATGGGTCAGCAGTTAATGTCCAATTTTAAAAAGCAAAACAAATAGAGCGAACTATTACAAGAACCAATACAACAACCACCACACGAAGAGAAACAAGAACAGCAGCAGGAACAAGAACCAGAAACGTTTAACAAATCGTTCTAATTGATACCTGATTAATTTGACTGTTAAAGAGCTAAAGGACTTTTTGGGTAGTCGCATTGATGACAAAAAACAAGCTAATATAATTAATAATAACTTCTATGATAAACGATCATTTTCTGACCCCATGTTTTGAACTATCATAGCAAATCCTTACATACTCATACGATTCATGCTCACACCTTTACTGTTTCCCTGCACAGGTAATGTCTTTTCTATCTTCTCGAGACCACTCCCTCTGATCAAAGTACCAAACATCTCATGATTGCTAACAAAATGCCTCTCAGTTGTTACAGGATCTATAATTAAGCCAAGCACGTGTTCTTTTCCCATAAGATGTACAGTTATCGGAACTTCCCTATACTTTAATTGAGCATTTTCATAGATATTTCCAATTCCTGTTATGATCATGTCTCCACCTGCAATTATCACATTATTGGATCTGAAATCACCTACTGAATGTTCATGGGTTTGTGATCCATCCGGTTTAACCATAGTGAAATTTCCTGAAAATATTGCTTTGGCTAGAGTGGTATTATCAGAAGATGATGATGACGATGATGAGGAAGAGTTATAGACTGCTAGATGCCATAAGCCACCTTGTATCCAACTAACCGAATCATTTTCTATTTGATTATTTGCAAAGTGACCCGAGGCTTCAATGATTTTTGATTGGGGCAGCTTCTCTATTATTTGCTGTCCACTATCGTTATTGCTGTTGCTGACAATATATCTTGATAGTGCACTTGACGTCTGCCCTGTATTTGAATGAATTATGATTGAAGATGTATGTGCAAGGATAGCTATTGACCATGACATCAAGGAAATAATACCGATGCAACATGCAAGCAGCAGTGATATTATAATTATTTTTAGTTGAGCTGCCACTAATTTCATAATTATCATAACTGAAGGGGCTCAAATAAATTTTAAGCAGTAATCCTTAGTTTGTATCCCGCAGCTGTAATTACTCTTTCCTTGATGCTAAAGTTGATTAGCTAATCGTCTTTATTGTATAAACGGAATTTGTATTGTTGATTGGTTGCTTTATGTTTAACCGATAAAATTTAGGCATACTTCATGTCACGTGAAAAAATTGTCACTAATTTCAATAGCAATAATGAAATCTAAAGCAGCTTCACATGAATATGACCTTATAGGTCTGCTTGGAGCAGAATATAGCAATATTCATCAATTCGCTGTTTGACGATAAGTCATATAAATTGGAGGAAGAGCGCTGATAAAAGCAGTTTGTGTTTTATCTTGTAATTTGGTTACTATAACTTTGCATATGTCTTCCCTTTACTCCAGCAAATACCATCTGAACGCCAGTTATAAGCAGTCCTATCCCAATTATGATTCCTGCTAGTCTTGCACCAAATATTGGGGATGCTACCACTGCTACTGAAAGTGCTACAGCCATGATTCCTACGCCTACTAAAAATGCTCGCACTATTCCTGAGTGCTTACCTGTGAAACCTTGCACGATTCTTGCTATACCGTTAATCAAAAATGCAATACCGATAAACACAACTATAGTTATAGCTGCAGCGACGGGATAAGACATTGCAATCCCTGCAAATATAAGAACAAGTATCCCAAGACCTATGCTTGACCACCTTGACTTTCCACGTGAAAAAATGCCAACGATAATTTCTTCAATTCCAACAAAGAATAATACTATAGCTAGAATCCAAACAACCGAAACGAAAGTAGTTGCAGGGAACGCTAATGCAAATATCGATAATGCAATAGTTATAGCTCCTAAGCCTATCTGTACAGCTCTAATCCAACCAGGAGACTTCTGTAGCTGCATAATTTTGTCTATCACATGTTGGTGGATGCAAGATAAAAGAATTCAAAAATTTAATTCAGAATAATCTTATGTGTGTTGGTTCTCTTCACCTAGCAGCGCATTATACAGCCATGTCACGATCGCGCAATAATAGGCTATTACGTGTATTGTTTCTGCTATGGTCATCCATTACTCATTAGGATGAGTCTGACGTAATTTCATCGTATAGGATAGCCACCGTAGAAGAATGAAAATTAACTAAATTAGATGCCATCATTCAGGTTCTTGGAGAAGAGTTTAGACATACGCTACAAAACCGGGCTATAATGCATAACAGAATGTATTAACCTCATTTGATAAGAGCCACTATTAACTAAATTCTAGTTAAATCTAAAAACAGTATTATTATTGTTACACTTTATATCGAAAAGTCTCCGAATATGGAGAAATAAAGTTTTTACAAATGGCAAGTTTGTGGATAATTATGCATTATATGTGCTTTCGTCAGAAAGTCTCCGAAAATGGAGAAAAAATAGCAAAATCTAGCATAGACGTGACTGAAGAACAGGTATATAGCGAAAAACTAGAGAAAACACGGTCGCAAACCAAATTCAATAAACTAATGTTAAAGCATAGGGCTAGCAATAGTGCTAGCCTAATTCAATACTTAAGTGCTTTCGTTTATTACGTTAAAGCACGATCAAATGTATACATATTCGCTTTCGCTACCCTTGTATCATCAATACTAGGATCTCATATCACCACACTAGACTATATTATTTCTATTCAGGCGGTAGTTGCTAGTTATTTCATGGCTCTTGCAACTTACATTTATAATGACATTGTCGACATGGAGGTAGATAAAATAAATAAAACAAATAGACCATCTGTGACGGGAAAATCTACAAGAAAACAGCTTATTACCATAGTATCTGCTTTGAATGGAACAGCTTTATTGCTTGTATCGTTCATGGGCCCATATACAATATGCATTTCAGTGTTATTTATTACCTTAGGCGTAGCGTACTCGCATCCAAAACTAAATCTCAAAGATAAATTTCCTTTAAAGACATTAGTAACTGCAGCAGGCGCAGGTTTGTTATCGTTGTTAGGAGGTGTTGCGGCTATAACTCATGCTAGTCATTATACCGATATATTCATCTTCTCTTCTCTGCCACCCATCATATATGCCTCATTGTTCTTCTTTGCTTTCTTCTTTATCTTAGGACCGCTTGGAGACATTGGAGATTTGAAAGGAGATAGAGCGGTTGGTAGACGTACATTTCCGATAGTTCTTGGAATAAGATCAACTATTATGGTCATGCTAACTGTGCCTATATTGATTGTCGCCATGACTTTGTCGTTAACTTATTATTCTTATCATGATAATCTAAGTGTCGGTAGCAGTAGCAATAGGCACTTAAACATGCTCGTAAATCCCTCAGGAATATACCTTATCATTGGCAGTTGCATAGCTACGTTGGCATTTATTTTAAGAATAAGCAAGAAAACAGATGATACCCTGGCGATCAAGTCTATCAGGCCGAAAATGAGATTTCTTCATATTCTACTACAGATTTCGTTACTTGTGATGTTCCTATAAGAAATCCTACTAGCTTAGAAAAGAGAATAAACTCTCCTTATGTTGCTAACTTGAGATCAATCATGCTAGTCAATACATTCAACTGCTTCATATTATTACTAAGCACTAGATTGCGTTATATGTTACTAATGTATTTCGAACGGCTTTTATTATCCAGTCTAACATCTGAAGTTCATTGCTTCGCCACATTCTATTATGTATAAGAATCCTGGAGCATCTAAAGTGTTAGTGTCATTACAAATATGCTTAAGCATCATTTGTGGAGCCTTGCGTTGGATTTCAGAATGTGATATTGGCATGACAAAAAGGCATTCGTAGGCATTTGGCTTACGTTCGATCGTCACTTAAAGTATACATATATGCAAATGATTGTTTATTTCGCAAAGTCTGAAAGCTGTCTTGTTAGGAGAACCGTTTTGTTAGGATCCTTGTTTTCCTTAGAAAATAGATAGCACAATATCACGTGATCGACTCCCATTTCCTTAATCCTTCGCATATCACTTCCTATTTGATCAATAGTCCCATTGAATGGAATCCTTTCTCCGGATTTGGAATACTTAGAATATGTTCGAGGGTAAGCTAAAACATAAATTCTAAAATTGTTCTTGTTTTGATTTGCTCTGCTAGCCTCATCTTTTAATACTTTTATGTTGTTGTGTAAATAATCTAAAGATGCAATTCCGACTCCCATTGATGCCAGCCAACCACCGGCTTCGTTTTTTATTATCCTCGGAAATGTTTTCGAGCTCCAGCCTCCCAGATAAATTGGAGGATATGGTTTCTGTATAGGTTTTGGTCCTATTTTTGATGCTGGGATGTTATAGAATTCCCCTTTAAATTCAACAACATCATCCATCCATATCTTTTTTAGCACTTCAACAAATTCAATCGCCCTCCTACCTCTATAGTTAAACGGAAGATTGCAAACTTGATATTCATCTCTTGACCATCCTATACCAAGTCCACAAATGGCTCTTCCTTCTGATAGAACATCGAGAGTTGCAAATCTTCTTGCCAATATTACAGGGTTGTGAAATAACATATCTATAACAGACGTTCCTAATGCAATTCTCTCTGTATTAGCAGCAGCAAATGTAAGCAGCTCTATTGGATCGAATACATTCTGGGCACTTACGGGAAGAGTTCCGTCTTTAGTTCCTCTATATGGGGTCTGTGGCTTCAATGGCCATAGAATTCTGTCTAGAACCCATAAAGAGTCTACCTCTTCTGCTTCGGCTGCCTTTGCCAGTTCGATCACATTTTCCCTTGTCGCCGCTTCTCCTACCTGTGGAAGAGTTATGCCCACCTTCATGCTATAGCAACAGCTTTCCTGAAAGATCCTTTCCTAAAAGATTTTTGATATTATCATAGCACAATACAGAGTGTTCTTTAAGACTGAGGATGGGGAACTTAAGTCTAAGGCATATGTTAAATATTTTCATGTTTGAACATGGCAAGCATGGTGCGAAATTATCTTCTTTCCAACTTCAAATGGTTCATAAGTGTTATCGTGGATTGAATGCTCTTCTTAATGCCAAAGTTGATTGAAAAGATAGTTGATGTCGCTCATACCTGAATGTATATGTTAATTAATTATCGGTCCTATCAGTCCTTCCCGGACAGCTTTAATGACAAATGAATGTCGCCTTGTATCATAGCCTAATAAACAGATGAATCTCCCTTCTTTTTCTTCAATAGTAGCTCCAACGATACGAATCTTCTTTGGCTGCTACTATCCCTGGAGCTCTGAATTCTTGTATATATTGTTGATTAGCTCGAAAGATTTGCCTTAGAAAAAGCTCCCTTAATAAGCAAATGCTAATTTTTTAACGGATTAGTATAATTTCTCAATGTCTAGTTGACAAATCGTTAATTGAACCTTAGCGAATAGAACTACTACAAAGACGAAGTGAACAATCTTAAAAAACAACGTTTTTCTTGTGTGTAAATTCCTTTATAGAGATTTTCGTAGTATGCCTCCTAGTTTAATTTAAATAACGACAACCTGTGCTCATTCTTGCGGGTTCGTAGCTCAGCCAGGCAGAGCGTCTGGCTCTTAACCAGTCGCTATATCGGGGTTAAAATGTCGTGGGTCCGAATCCCACCGAACCCGCTGTGATATCACTCCTTTATTAGGATTCTCTACTAAAAAAAGGAGAGCGAGAAAAAACAAATTGATATCTGAAAAGGAGCCCAGTGAACCAGCAGATCCATACTCTATGTTCTTATATGCTATGAGGTCTCCAAAGACACGAGAAAAATGCACTGGAAGACTAAGAATGTTTTTTGATTTTCTTGGTATTCTTCCAGGAGGAACTATGGCGGAGCGTTCTAAAGTTTTTTGCGATAAAGCAAAGTCAAATAATGGATATGCTTTCAGTGTCATAGTACAATATCTCCAGAAATTAAAGGAGAGGGTAGAGGCAAAGGATATGACTGCAGGAACTATGAAGAATCGCTATCAGGCTGTCAAACTATTCTGCGAGATGGCCGATATTACTATTGCATGGAAGAAAATAAGCAGAGGTATCCCACGAGTGAGAAACTCTGCTGACGATAGAGCACCTACTATTGAAGAAATAAGGAAAATAATTGAGTATCCAGATAGAAGAATCAAGGCTATTGTATGTACCATGGTATCCTCTGGAATACGCGTTGGCGCATGGGATTATCTGAAATGGAAGCATATTACACCAATTGAAAGAAATGGAATTGTCGTAGCAGGAAAGATTATCGTTTATGCAGGAGAGGAAGATGAACATTTTAGCTTCATAACCCCTGAAGCTTATCATGAGCTGCACAAGTGGAAAGAATATCGAATACATGCAGGAGAACGGCTCACAAATGAAAGCTGGGTCATGCGTAATAAATGGAACACGAAAAAAGGATATACCAGAGGTTTGGTAACAGCGCCGATTAAGCTTCAGGCCGAGGGTGTGAAAAGATTAGTTGAAGACGCTCTCTGGACACAAGGAGTCCGGGAGAAGCTTGAACCAGGTAAAAAACGTCATGAATTTCAGACAGATCACGGATTCCGTAAATACTTCAAGACTAGATGCGAGATCGCAGGTATGAAATCAATGAATATAGAAATTCTTATGGATCATTCTCATTATCCTAGAGTCTCGGGATCCTACTATAGAATTTCAGAAAATGAGCTGCTTGAAGATTACCTACGAGTCGTTGACGAACTAACCATTATGGACCAGCGCAGGCCGCTAACTAAGGTATCGAATATCGGACAGAAGAGCAATGAGCATGATCATCTACTGATAGAAGAACTACGTAAAAAAGACAACCAAATAAAAGATATGTGGGAGAAGATAAATGAAATAGAGGCTTCCAGGAATGAAGATCGTAAAGAAATTTTACAGTATATCAAACGTGATCAACGGCGTCGGGATGAATTGTGGAGATCTAATCAGCTGAAACGTGGTGCTGCTATCATTAGCTAATCGTTCAATTCAATTTAGCATGGTGGCTGGCGATACACGCCAGCACAATGCACAATGCTCATTTGTTATTTGAGGTCGCTATGCTCATACCTTCATCGCAGCGTGTGTGGTGCTGGTATAATACCAGCACCACCTATTTCGTACTCATTTAGTGTCGAAAACGTGTGTGAACAACCGTATTACTTCAAAACGCTTCGGCAAGATATCTACATATATATTTATACTGGCTGGTGGCGCAGCGCCAGCACCGTTTTCTGTTAAGATGCCTCAGCTAATGTATTGCTAGCTGATCTCGAGCATCTTCCATTATCAATGCAATATTATTAAATCAATAATTTATATATTAATGTGCATTATTAGTATAAAATCTGATGTTTTACATTAACAACTATAATATTTTCGGGCAGTTTCTGCCGTTTTATTGAAAAAACTTATATGCTATCTACGCGGTTAAACAGTATAATGACATATAAGAAATTGATTGCGGTTTCAGACCAGACGTATTTAGCTCTGAAACAGCGTGGAAAATTCGGAGATAGCTTCAACGACATTGTCGTAAAGCTGCTCCATAATTCAGAAAAAGGAGAGATGGCTAGTGGCTGATTCACGAGTTGAGACCTCCTATAATCAGCCAATAGCAATCACTTCCCGCAAAACTACCCGGAGGATAGTCTAGGTCATGACTAAAGACAATAGTACCTTACTGGAAAATAAGCGTTATGACTATTGCAAAAATTGTAGCAAGATAGTAGTTTACGATATAGAAGCGATAGATAGAGAAGGTAATCTTATTCCACTTGGTATCGACGGGAAGAGACATCACTGTAACTGTACCCAGCGGATAATATACGAAGAGAAAATTGTACAAGAAATCCAAGATGACATCGCAAGAGCGAACAAATTCGAACTAAGGTATAATCTTGCGTTAGTAATTCCAGATGAGAAGGCTACCGCGCCAGAATCATCAGGTGTGTCCAGTTCTGCAGTCTGTTATAAGGCAACTATCATCGAGAAACAAATCCTGGACGAGGTGAAAGCAAACGAATAGCCCACAGCCAGAATTAACATCTACTGTCGCAGAACAAAAGCAAGAATTAACACGTCTAGAATCAGCTATAAAATGCTCTGAGTTAGGTTTGTGTGTAATACCGATACTCCCAAGAAGCAAAAAAGCCGCAATCGAATGGAAAGATTATTCTGAACTTAAGAAGCCAAAACCAACAGTTGACGAAATTAAATCATGGTTTACAAATTCAGACTATAATTTTGCAGTGATATGCGGGAAAGTATCTGAAGCTATTGAAATTGATATTGATGGAGAAGGAGGAAAGAAACGCTTTGAACATATATTCCCTGAATTTAATCCCAATTTACGGTCTGCGATAAATAATACTATGCGAGTAAATAGCGCCAACGGTCAGAAAATCATCTTCAAATATCGACCTGAAGAGTGGCCCGAAGGGATCAATTCGATCAAAGACCTATGGAAAGGAGAGGGTAAACATAATGGAATTGAACTGCGAGGCAATGGCTGTTATTCATTAGGAGTTGGTTCAATTCATCCAGATGGGCCAGCTTATACTCTTGCACATGACAGCGACTTTAACCCTCTGACCCTTACTAAAGCAGAGATAGAAGAATTAGTTGACATAATAGGAGGAGAAAAGTATAATGATCACAGTTCTGTCTCGGAGCGATTAAAAAACCAGTATGGCGCTCCTGGTAACGGCAGCTTCAATGATCAAATAACACCGTTAGACCCATTGAGCGACGAGATACTAAATGCAGTTGCAGCAAATGCGAAAAAATACTATGTTGAAGGCAGTAAAAATGACTTTACTTTAGGTTTATGCAGTACTCTACGCAGATTGGGCGTTAGTTATGATGATGTCTACAAGCTTGAATGTTTGATAGACCCAGCTGACTCGAAGAACTTGAATCGGGTAAAATACGTTTTTAATCATAACGGTCCATTAGCTGGCAAGAGTTATCTTACTAAAGTATTGGCAGGACAACGCCTCAATCACTTCCAGATAGTCGAAGCACTAGAGGAGTTATTAGGGCCAGTTGAAGAATTAAGAAAGAACAAGCAACACGAACAAGACAAAACACCGATTATTGCAGCGGCTACAGTCTCGGAGGCACAACGGATACACTTTGGTAGAATAGCAGTATCTGGGAGGATTATCAGTTGTAGCGACCTATATCAGCTAGTCAGAGAGGCCAGATGGAAATGTTCTGCATGCGGAGAGACAATAAATAAAAAGGTCGTAAAAATAACTGAACCTCCATTAAAACCAAAGCAATGTCCAGGTTATGAATGTACAAACGTCGAATTTGAAGAACTACATCAATTCGTTAACGCTGTTACTATTAAAATACAAGATGATGTCCCAGATGCACCTTTGGATAGCATGTCAGTTATTGTGTTTGAAGATCACACACAAGACATCCAGGTAGGCGAAAACATAAAGATAATTGGTAAAGTAGAAAAAGTGCAGGACAAAAGAAGTAAAAAATACCACTCAGAATTACTGGCAGAAGAAATTCTATATCAACGTAGACGGAGGGTCACTCTAACTGATAACGACATAGCAGGATTCAAACGATTTGTGCTCAAAAATCCGACGGACGGACTTGTCAAAATGTTTGCGCCAAATGTAGTAGGTAATGGACACAATAAGCTAGCCATATTATTATCAATGATTGGCGCGCCTGAAAACAACAACGTTCGGGGAAGAATCCATCAACTATTGATTGGGCCTACAGGATTAGCCAAGACACAGATGAGTAGAGAAATAGTTAAGGTCAGGCCTAGCAGTCGATATGTCTCAGCCAAAAATAGTACTGGCCTGAGTCTAACAGCAATAATCTCAAAAGAGCAGGACAATTATGTTCTTAATCTAGGACCAGTGCCATTAGCAAAGAATGAACTTTGTATAGTCAACGAATTTGACAAGATGCATCCAGAGCAACAAAATAACTTACTAGACGTCATGGAGGAAGGAGAAATTGTAGTTAACAAATTTGCCAAGCTTCACACAATCGATTCTCCTACTACTATAATAGCTACTGCTAATCCAAAGAACAATGCATGGAAAAATCCCGGTAGCATAGGACTTGACGATATACCATTCGAATCTATAATCCTAAGTAGGTTTGACATCGTGTCGATATTCAAAGATATTACAGATGAAAAGGAAATCAGGGATTTTGCCAATTCAAAGACTAGCTATGATGAGAAACATATAGACCACAACTACAACTTTTTAGAGAAGTTCATAGACTATGCTAGGACTATTAACCCTAAGCTATCAGCAGAAGCTAAATCTATACTTAATGAATTTTGGGTTAGCCTAAAAAAGAAAAACGAATATCTAGTTACTAATAGAACTCTAGAATCAATTCACAGAATCGCCAAAGCTTTAGCAAGAGTACACCTTAGCGATATAGTAGACGAGAAAATTGCCTGTTCAACTATTAAATTCATTGATACAATGTTTAAGGAGTTTTATAGTTGTTCTCACCAGATACCAGAACCAAAGTCCTTAGCACTTGATGAGACTGTCAAAGTGATACAACAGCAAAACTCACCGATAGATTTGATTGGTGCTGTGAGAATTGCGTGTGACAGAAACGAGCAAATAAAATATTACATAGGCCCCAGCTTTAACCAAAATGACAATAAGAAGCTAAGAGAAGTATGTAAGAAAGTTCTAAATAACCAAAACATACAGAAGGTTCAATCAAATCCAATAGTTGTTAGATATACTGTGGCACGTGACCTAAGTGACCCAAGTGACCAGCATTTTGAAAGAGTACAAACGAAAAATGATGAATTGGACAGCCAGCCTGCAGAACAAGATAAACAGAGCAGACATAATAACACCGAGACCGACGTAAACGATCAGCAACGACCTGCAATTGAAACCTCAGTAGACGAAAATAGCAGGTCACAAGGGTCACAAGGGTCACGCGCAGTATCTATAGCAAAAGCCTCTCAACCTATCCAAGCACTACCTACGGTTGAAGTATCTGAACCCATGACTATACAAACATCTGCGCTACCATATCCTATAGTCTGTTCGATACCGAAAATAAGGTATACTGATGATGGTAGACATGACGGAGTATTTTGGCGAATATATAACGAGCTAGAAAGTAAATCTGAAAATAAAACTGTAAGCGGTCAAGAACTCAAAGCTAGACTAATATCAAGTAACAAGTTCTATGTCGGTGACGCTGTTCTGATAACGGAGCGCATGGTTCGCACAGGGCAATTATGCATAATACGGTTTGACACATATCAAAGAATACATACCTAATCTTTGCCGTTAGAAGAGTATAATTTGCTTAACTTGATATATACTAATTCTTGTTTTCATTTTTTAGCCTTCTAATGTGTTTTAGTAGTTCCTTAAAGTAATAGCTCATAATTGGTCTCACTATGTCGATGAAAAAAATAATGCCATCTAACCCCCATAACATAACCTTTCCATTGATAGTGTTGAATTGCTCAGGTTTTGAATCAGGGAGTGCGTATGTAGAGAAATGCACGAATTCATCGCTTAGATGTTTGTAAATATGTTTAATTTCTCTTAAACTTCCAAAAACTCTGTCATCATGTACAACTGCCTTGTTCAACATTTCTATCATATTATCTATTTGATCAGTCATATTATCAATGTACTTCGACATCTTTGTTATAGTCCTAGATTTAGGATCAGTCAATTGTGCACCAACGGCCGCTGCCAACATAGTCGAGCATCATCAATTGCTACTATCAGAGCATTAGAATGGTTGATTGCAAATAAATAAAAAAACCAACATCGTGATTGAATGGGATTCGCAGCAGAATGACATATACCATTAATTGGTTTAAATGTGAGTCGTTGTTTTATGACTATGATGAGCGATATAGCAGACATATCTACGACGATAGCGGCGCTTGCGGCTGCTTGTTCGGCAATAATTATGCTTATAACATATCGCTCCCAAAGACCACTATTCAACTTAGAGAGACAAGCTTTTTTAGTAAAGAACTGAAGGAAAACCAAAAACATTACTACAAATTAAACAATCATGTGTTCAAACACTTAGTTGAATATAATGACTCTATCCTAGACAACATTTTTGATGATTATGTTTACAATAATTGGCAAAGCTTTGAATTAAATTATAACCTATCCTTGATCGAACAAGTCGAAGTCTATGGAAATGCCTTAAATCATATTGAGGAAAGAATACCTTCGTTTAAGAATGAAATAGTCAATATACAAAAAAATGTGTTAGAACTAAACCAAATGGTTGCTGAAACACGGGATCTGATAAAGTCTAAGACATCTAATGCCCTAAATAAATTCAATATTCTTTATGAAAATGGGTCTCCTATGATTCTCCATAAGTTACAGTCTTATTGGTTCGACATTCTCTATGATTATCGAAATAAGAATAAGTGGTATAATGATATCCTTCTTGAACTTAAACCGTTCTACGATGAATTAAAAGAGGAAGGAAACTATGTGAGATTGGGCGCAGTAGGTGTTGCGAATCTTCCTTTGGATAAAGAAAAATTCGTAACCAGTGTAATGAATTTGGCAAAGGACTACGAAGTATGGATCAGAATACTTGATTTGGTTAGAAGAAGAGAAGAAATCGGCGACAGAATAAAGCGTCTAAATAAAGATCTGCATGAAATTGTTAACGAAATAAACAATGAAAAATATCAAGTAGTATTGGATTGTTGCCCTCGCAACAAATCTTATTAGCATTAGCGCTGTTGATCACCAACTTAATACTCACCTAGTACCTTGTCATTGTGGCATTGACATTAATTGTACGTGGTGCGGGCGGACCTCTAATCTCCAAAATTATCGATATGCAGTCCGAATGGATACCATGAGAACAGAACGAAGAACACGATAGGTTATCGAATCATGCGTACCTACTCAGAGTAAACAATAACATTAGTTTACTGGTCTCGTCCAGCTCTCTCAAATCTTTCTATTACTACGTCATAGTTTTCGCATTTGTCATTTATACTGGCAATAAGAAACTGATCCTCTACTGAGAGTAGTTCATGAAGCTTGTTATCGGCTTCGTCGTAGTCATTTGAGTCACAACCATTACCGCTCCAGCCATAATGACTCAACAGTAGACCAATAGTACATCTAGAGTTATCCTGGCCGAGATTTCCTGTCTTGAATTTATATTTGTCTTTTTCTTGTTCTATAATTTCGATTACCTTGGCGAATTTGTTCTTTGGTTTGGTTAAGAGTATCTGGCGCATCAGTAGTTGATAAGGGGCTTTATACTCTTTATGTGGTGGAAACCAATGGTAGTCAAATACTATCTCTTGGCCTTCGAGTAATATAGTTCATTTAATACATCATGGAGGATTTCCTTTGCTTCTTGCTCTTCCAATTCCGGTACATCAATCATCGTTTCCGTTCCAGAAAGCTTTTCCTCTACAGCCTTAACTTCTTGTTCAAGTTCTTTTTCCATTTGTGATACTCCTATACTCTTTAGAAGTGACAGCTGACTTGATGCACTTTTGTAGAATTCTTTTCTGACCGCAGAATCTCTGGAAATGACTTTCGCTGAGCTAAAAATCCCAACCAGAAGCAAGTATGCGCCAAGTGGTATGAAGGCTTGTGTTATAAAGCCATACGGCGGCAAAACATGGTACTGCAACGGCGATATTTCGAACGTACCAAATAGTATAGCCATGCCAATAGCTGATAGCAGGAGAGACTTGCGGATTCTATTATCGTAGACTAATGTGGATGCAGTCCAAAATGCCAAACTGAATAGTACCGCTCCGACTTGTTTTGTTGCGCTAAAAATTAGTATGTATATTATACTATATGATATTGGAGAAGACTGCAACAAATTAAAAAATACGTCTCCGAAATAACCCTGCAGAGGAAAGACGTAGTATAACAGAGGTATACTCATGAGAGCGAAGTACTTTATTTTACCCATTTTATGCCGATACTGACTCAGAAATATAGCAGTGGCTATCCACATGAGTAGAAATGATGATAGAGATATAACATCAAATACCACAGATAATGACTCGGTAAGTGGCAATCCGTGAATTTGTATCACGTATGTTGTCATTGAATAAGGACGCACGTCAGGTAGGCTCGAATTGGAGAAGTATGTGTCGACATATACTAAGGAAACTAAAAGATTGATGCAGGCCAATGAAAATGATACCGTGTAAAGTATAATCACATAATTTCTCTTTGAACTTGATAACCAGCCCACAAACAAAAACACCAGGAACGAGAGAAATGCAACCGCTGACAGATGACTGATATATATCTGAATCCGCAGTAGAAGAAGACTATATTTATTTAGAACAAGCATTTGAAAGATAATTATCGATATTATGACAATAGTCAGTATTAGTGTAGCACCAATGGTTAAATGAAAATATCTAATACCATAGGGCGCAGCCTTGGATGTTGAGATACTATTCTTCACGGAATTTAGTAATACTGCACTGCTTGCTGCAAATATTATAGAGAAGACGATAAAAACGGCAATGTTTGTCGAAAATGAAGCTTCTGCTCCGCTATACGAGGAGAAGTCTACGACGGTTGAATCAACCACTACAATGGTTGCAAAAATCAGAATGAAGACAAGCGAAGTCTTCTTACTCAAGATAATCGTGCTAATTGTATCTTCGTTCATGGCAATAGAAGTGCGGTGTATAAAAACGTCTCGCGTATAGAACATGCATAAATACTGGGTTAGGTACCATTTTGCACATGTACACTATGGCGAATACGCATGCAATCAAGCATGGTAGATCAGTTCTTGTTTTAGTTACATTTTCTTTGCTGGCATCAATTTTCATTGCATTTTCTGGACTAACCAGTGTGTACGCAGTTCAAACGTTCTCAAAAGATGAGAAAGCATTCGGCATGTCATTGGATGATTGGGTCGCTAAATATTGGAATAAGAGAGTCGGTATGAATAAAGATCAAGCCACACCTAAACCAGGTGGATGCTTGATACTAAATAACGATAACAAGTCAGAGTCTCTGGTCATGTTAATGGATACAGCACAGGTGGATGGTTCAGCCCAACAAACATGCAAAATTTCCTCTAGCCAAGGTATTATGATACCACTCTGGATAGCAGAGTGCGATAATTCAGGTGGCGATGATCCACGTCACAAATCTTATACAGATGAACAGTTAACAAAATGTGCAAGGGAACAATACAACTTGGGAAATATAAAATCGGATGTCAAGGTCGATGGCCAGCCCATAGCTAAATTAGATGTCAAACAGTCATTGATACCGGGATCCGGCAAGTTAGATTATAAAGTAAATTCTCCTCTAAATAATATCACTGATTTTAGTTCTAAGGGTTTTAATCTCACAATACCCCCTGACAGCAATGTCCCTTTAAAGCCAGGAACATGGCGTTCAGGAAGTCAGGGATGGTGGATATTCCTCAAACCATTGCCGCCAGGCGAGCATACGATATCATACAACGTTCGTGTAACTCCCACAGGCGCATTAACTTCGCCTGGTACTAATCCTCATTTTGCGGACATCACCTACAAACTTCAAGTGACGTAACTGACATTCACTAGTAATCACACGGGAAAAATAGTTGCGATAAGCCTATAAGAAGCAGGCTCGAGCACATACTTATTGCTTCAATAAACACTTGGGGAGCATCTATCAAATGCGCAATGTGTGGAAATGAGGCTATAATCAGCGACGAGCATGACATCGACAAAAATAAGCAGCACCAAGAGGTAGAAACTTCTAGCATAATAATAGAGCAAATCGGTGGAACATCATATACTTTTGATACTGCGGATTGCGCGACGATATTCAAGAGGTTTAGTTCTGTGTACGGGAGCAATTTTGCAGATGAATAATGATATAGACATAGACTCTGGCGTTATATGATATCTGTCATTAAATATAGTTAAAATATTAGCATACGCACCCCCACCCCTGAGCCTTCATAGCCTTCATTGCCTACATAGTGAATGGTGTAAGTTGTAGAGGGGAATTATTTAGCGGCTGGATTTATCGCGGACTTTAAGCGATATCAGATCATTCTATTGCTTAGTACAGCCAGCTTGAGCTAATGGATCACTCTTGAAAGCTTTTTCACATTCGCCTCTACTATGAAAACATTCACGTTGATGATTAAATGGATGGAAATAACACCACTTGAGACTGTCAGCTGCTGCATGTGCTGATGTTGCTAAGTTGTATGTGCTAGAAATTGCTGTCAATCCTACCATCAATATGCTGATAGATACAACTAAAGTTGCTGCATTTATCATAGTTCATATTTTATTAAAGTTCATTAATAAAGATTCTCGTGCATTATTTGTTGACAATTTTTATTGTTATAACCGCAATACGTAGATTGGCTGGTCGCTAATTGGATTCACGGGATTCACGGGATATTTTCAACTGACAAAGCACAACAAGTCGTAGAATCAATAATTAAACTACAATCATTGGATTGTGAGTACAATCGCCATGGTTGAGAAAATTCGAATCCAGGCTGGTTTTGCAACAGCTTCACTATGGCTGAAATTGGCGCGGGCAAGCTTATCCACGCAACCTTCATAATGTAGGACATCAAGTGCTTATCCAGCCTATGTCGACTAACTATTCTTGATATATAGGCTTTGACTATTTTCATCGTATCCCAAATTACCCATAGTCAAGACTTTAAATCCATTGTCATATAGATATCTCATCTCAGCATCAAACAGATTCACAGTAGTATCAATGGGTCTATTACTATCGCTTAAATCAGGA
>DATFDI010000151.1:0-6287 GCA_035252175.1 Nitrososphaeraceae archaeon | reverse complement strand
TGTACTTTATCATCAGTAAGATATCCACAATGAGTACATTCAAAGTTTATTGGTTGGGTGCATAATTCACATATTAACTTGACATGCAATTTTTCTGAACCGCATGACCTACAAATAGTCTCAGTCACGTTCTTACAAATATTGCCTTGTATGTTCGCCTATTATAGTACTTATATTGTATATCTTGGTGATGTAACGTCATTATACGTCATATTTTATAATGAATATAAGCATGCAGATTTTAATACCGAGTACTATAAGTTAAGTGCTATGACTACCTATCAAAAATTGTGAACCTACTGGATATTATTCATAATTGATTATCAGAGCCTTTTCTGTATTGATATATAGCAAAAATTATACCAATCAGTGCCACCACACCTGCAATCGCCGCACCGATAAAGTCAGAAGACATATTGGGATTAAATAAAATACTCTTAAAAACCTAGTTTGCTATTTTTAGTTTATACTATACTATGGCGACCGTCATCTTATCTTGTACCATAAAGAAAAATTTGATAAAAGCTATTACTCAACTTCGGAGTATAGCACAAGATAGTAGAGTCTAGAAGATAGCCTAGTGATGAAACCAGTACATTCATCGCTTATATCAATTAAATCGAGCGTTATATCAACCTGTATAATTATTTCATCTATTCCTAGAATTGGTAATACATGGTAAAAGAAAGAAAGAATTGGACAATAAGGTCTTATGAACCACACAACCTTATTTCCTACTATATCAGTTCCATTTGTACATTATAATAGCTGTGATTCTAACTTTAATACGTAATTTATAATTCAAACTATTTGTAGAATGTCCTTAGTTTACTATAAAAATAAAATACATGTACTATTTTTAGTTATCTAGATAACGGTCACATCCTAGTCGTTTTGTATTATAGTTCTAGTCTGTATTTCCTGATGATAAGCTAAAATGAATACGCCGTTAATGCTGATAGGAATAAAAATAATAGAACATAAAGAAGAATAATAAAAAAGATGATGACCAGCCGAATTTGTCCCAATTGCAAAAGTAATGACGTATTAGAATATCCAAGTATGTTCCGACGAGAAACAAACCGTAGTTTCATATGCAATAGATGCAGTTTTCAATGGGAACAAAGAAATAGAAGAACATAAAGAAGAGAAAATGCAATAAACATCAATACCTTCCGCTAACATATACTATAGCTGCAGACTTGTTGATTTAATTGCATTGGTAAAAAAAAGGAATTTGGTGAGGATGGTACTGCTATCACACTCTCGGAATAGTTCCAGGAATATTAGTATTCCCATCCTCTACCATTTTCATAGAGTTACACTATATGTCGCGTACTCTATTTGTTGTGTTTATGCTATGTTGCGTTGTAAGCTTAACCAGCGCCAGTGCTTCCAACGTTACATAGCTGTGCTTGAACGTTTATCGGAAGGTTCACAAACGCATCTGCTATTGAGCCTGGACCATTTGCAGCATGTTGGCTGTTGTCTGCTGCTTCTACACATTTATTCTTGGTATCGCCTACTTTTACTTTACTTCCGCCGAATCCTTTGCTACCTGCGAATGCTGGTGTTGTTGCTGTTACTGTACCTAATACTAGAGCTGCTGCTACTATGGCAGCAATTAGTGCTAAAGTTGTGTGGTTCATATTGTGAATGTACTATAATGTAATTATCCATATTTACTTTAAGCTGTTTTATGCTATACTTTTCTAAGTATATTTCTGATGCTAAAAATAATCGTGAGAAATAAACTATTACTGTAACATGAAAATTTCTATAGAAAATACTAAAACTAGGCCGTGAAATACTTTGAAAAGATAAAACCACCGACACAGACAAAATCGTTTGACCCAGATGATAATGAAGACATAAGAGTATGAGTATTAACATTACAAGAACTATCTCTAATTCTAGACTCAAACCCTATCTGTATAAAGCCTTGCGCCACATCTAGGACAATAATTTCCTGTCGAAGCTAATCCACATGAGAGTGAAGAAAGGATACTCAGATAAGGTCGTAACGACTAGAATAGAAAAAGTGTCAGAAGTTCTCCACCTGCTACAATGTATAATGGTCTGGAAGTTCAAGTTTAGTTAGTGCTATATAGATGAAGCATCAAAACCAACAATACAAAATCCTTTTAAATCATATTCACATAAGACGGGAATACGCGAACTACTGAACTAGCAGAAAGAAGAAGGGTTCTGATTTGTGATGATGAAAGAGATCTATTATCCATGTTTGCAATCGCCATGCAAGAAAGTTACGAAGTATTGACTGCAAAGACAGGAGAAGAGTGCATAAAATTGTACTTTGATGCAAAAAATTCAGGAAGAAAGATTGACGTGATACTTTTAGATTATAGACTAGGTGATACAAATGACTATCATGTAGCTCATAAGATAAAGGAGTTAAATGATGTTAAGATAATTATGATTACTGCATTTCATGTAGAGCATGACATCATAAGAGAGTTGGAAGATAATGAATTGATTGTAGACATAGTTCAAAAACCAATTGACATCGATTTGTTGACTGCAAAGATAGCACAATGCACTAAATATTAAAGATATGTGCCATTAGTAGCAGCTATTTTTTCACACTTTGATAAACTCTCTATTTGGTTCTCAAATATAGCATCAGGGTTTCCTAAAGTCAAGATTTGTGTTTTATGGGCATTTGTATTTTGCGGTTGAGTAGAGATAGGCTTCTCTTTGGTCAAAGTGGCTTGTGGAGCAATACCATATTCAGTCTGTTTTTTTTGCTACAACTGCAATTGCATGTGCAGAGCCAATCAGACTGCTTACGGCTACGAGCGATGTGGTTATGGCAATGGTAAACATAGCTGCTACAGGATATGCCTGGGTGATAGATTGTCTAATTTCTTTTTTCGTTACATAACCTTTTCTAGAATCGGCATTGGAAAGACAATTCTTAAAAGTGTTATAATTGCTTGCGTTTCAGCTTTACTATCGCGCGTAGAGCCTCAGTAAATCCTTATGTGCTAAAAAAATCACAAATAAAAAATTTGGATATATAATGAAGATACCTGTCTATCTATGCTTTACAGATGCTAGGTATTTCATTGCATATTAGATGTTGTGTACCATATATTGCTGTGTTACCAAAATGATTCTTAGTCTTTGTTGAATCCAACCAAATGCTTACTGAACTTTCGTCTGAAAACCTGATGCTGATCGGAACATCTTTGACGGGCCCATCCTTCATTGTTACTGTTGCTGTACCGTTAAATATAGTGGAATTATTTGCAACAACCGGTGTTCCGCTCATTTTAAAATCTGATATAGTGTGTTTATGCGGTGCAGTACCATCTGTTTTTATCATATAAAATGCAGAGTCAAATATTGGATTTGCTGTGTTTATATTGCTCATCTTATAGGCTCCTGCGACTATCCAATTTGCTTTACCTGTTACATCATTTTGTATACTTGTGATAGCACCCATTAGAGTACTTTTCGATAGAATGGGGCTGGAAGAAGAAGATGAGGAGGGAGAAGATGTCGAGTTCTGTGCATATACCATTGTTGGTGCAGCATTTAAGACAGCAATGGCAATTAGTCCTGCCATTCCAACACCGACCAACCCTACACTCAAGAAGAATTTTGGAGATAATAGATTATGTCTATCCATAATGACCCTCTCAATCAAGCCACGTTATAAAGTATAAGCTCGCTTGACCAATTCGCAGCTTCGTTGAGTTAAGCATACATAAACAGTTTTTGAGTATTGAATAAGCATTACAAAATCTGTACGACTATGACAGGTCGTCTACCTAAATAAAATGTGAATATCCTCTAATAGCTTAAATTTCAATTATTATTATGTCTATTCTTTACCAAGGATATTGCATACCACTTTTGCAATCACCATTCTTGATATTGTAGCATATGCAACCAGATTCCATTCTAGGATTATGGAATGAGATTGGATATTGCATATTCGTTCCTTCATTATTTGGTATTAAGGTATTGAATGGTCCATATACTATAGACTCAAAATCTGATGGATTGTCTGATATACCATACATAAGCTGTGATACTTGTACATGATATCTTATCTGGTACGGAAAGTTACCAATTTTATTCCACCATTCAATTCCTGTAAAAAGATTAGATGCTGACAACAATCCTTGTCTCATGTCCAACTGTAAATCAAACCTTTCTGTTTGCTTTGTATTCCTATCCTCCAGAAGATAACTAATACATTCTTTTTGTGAATTCATGATTAATTGACGAAGATATGAATGGCCAACTACAGGCAATACTTGTTTGAATCTATATCTATTTACACCATTAAATATAGCCTCAAAATAGTCTTGGTTATCAAATTGGCAGATAAGGTTTAGCTCAATTGCAATATTTTGGTTACTGAATAATTCCAATAGGTATAGCATCCATGATTTGTCAGGTATTTGATTACCCATGTCTTCAATTAATGCGATAGTATCACTTGCAGCAACAACTTCACTTGGAAATGTGGCTTTGCCACTGCCAGTATTGTCAAATACACCGCAAAATGAACCTACCCAGAAATGCAATATAAAATAATGAAGTTACTAATATGATATTTATTCTGATATTATCACGATTATCTGTACTTTCGATGGGACTACTGGAGAGTATCCCATTCCGCCACGACCGCCTTCAAACATATTATTGCTCCAGCTATTCCCTAATGATGACCTCATCGATTTATACAAGTCTTTACTTACTGTCTTACTTTTTTTTATTAAAAGGAGAATGTAAATTCTATATGCTATGTTGAACGAAAGTAGACATGGGTAAACAAGAGAGTCCATCTCAAAATAACAATGCTACTCCTAATCATAATGCTGAGATTCTAGAGCGAGGTGACATTTATCATCCTTCTATAGACCAAAGAACCTTACGCGTAAGAAGTGAAAGGTGTTGAAAACTAGAGTAATGAGCACCAAAGACAAAGAAGACCTTATGCTTAAACTAAAGACAGAAGAGCTGAACATAAAAACAGAGGAATTAAAACACACAAGTAACTCTCTACTAGCATCAAATAATGCACTTAAATTAAAGACAGAAGAATTAGCTAAAACACATGCTGATTTATTTGAATCAAACCATCAGCTTGCTTCTGTAAATAAAGAGCTTGCAACAACTAACAAAAGATTTGCAGATACTAATAGAAGGTTTGCTCAGATTAATGAAGAATTGTCAGCAGCAAATAAAGAGCTGGCAAGGGTTAACGAGGAGCTTGTTTTAGCTAATGAACAAATTAAATCAAGGCAGGAGATTACTAAAGAGTTTATTAATATAGCAGCTCATGAGCTTCGAACTCCTACACAGGCCATCATGGGATATTCAGAGTTATTACAACAAATTTTATTTGAAGAAGAGGAGAAGATAATAAGGAGCAATAACGCCAATATTAGTAGCACTGCTAAAGAACTTGATGAGCAAAAGAAAAAGGCTTTAGAGGCAGTAATTAGAAATGTAACAAGACTTGACAGGTTAGAGAAACAGATACTTGATATTACAAAAATTGAAAGTAATACACTAACACTTGACAAGGAACGATTCAATCTTACTGAAAAGATAAGAGATACGGTAGCAGATTTTATTGCCAATGAAACGAGAAGAGATGATACCAGCTATGATAAAAAAAATATAAAAATAGAATTTGAAACAGAGGCTCGAGCAGGAGGAAAAAAGGATATCTTCATAGATGCAGATAAAACAAGAGTCTATCAGGTTATTTCTAATTTGCTTAGAAATGCAATCAAATTTGCAAGTAAAGGTGGTATTATAACTATTACAACAGATGTTATTACAAACCAAACACATACAGATGATAGAGGAAAAGAAGGACAAGTCGTTGTAGTAAAGATAAAGGATAATGGCACAGGAATAGCTGCCAACATTTTGCCAAAACTCTTTACAAAATTTGCCACTAGTTCCTCTGAAGGTGTCGGATTAGGACTATATATCTCTAAGAAAATAGTAGAGGCTCATGGTGGTAGAATATGGGCTGAAAATAATCCTGATGAAAAAGGCGCCACATTTGCATTTAGTCTTCCTGCATTGTGATTAATTGTTTGATAGATATGATATATACGAAGCTATAATCCAGTAGAAGTAGACGTTACCTGTCTACTTTAGAATATTTTGTGCTCAAAAGCATCATCATTTTATACACTATAGTCTCAATTCCAATTGGTTTTGTCATAAATTCATCTGCGCCATAATCTAAAACCCTAGTCTTAGCTGTTTCGTCTTCTGCTACTACATAT
>DATFDI010000150.1:0-16916 GCA_035252175.1 Nitrososphaeraceae archaeon | reverse complement strand
TCTAGCACCAAATGCTTTATAATTAAAAGTATAATTTCTCTTTAGTATATCTTTTTCAATTCTTGCTCTTCTTCTTTGTAATGTGGAAAGTGGGATATCTAGTTTCTTTGCTAGAGCAAGGCTGCTGATGTCTGGCTGCCTCACTAATTCTGAGACTATTTTGATATTGATATTGTCAAGTAATTTTGATATGTATTTAGCAGCAGAAGAGCCATTATTGATTGAAGATTTTGGCGAGAGCTCGGCATGAACAGTCTTATTTCTTCCCATATGTGTTAATATTTAATGCAATATATGCATATAAACGATATCTTTTACACATATTCAGCATAATAATGGTTTCACATCTCATTCCCTAGTATTCTGATGATATTAAAGACAGTCTAGTATTTCGATTAGTTGCTCACTCTTATATGATTTAATAATTTTACATGCCCTTGTCCCGATCCTCTGCTTATTTCTATGACTAAGGTTTTTTCAATACGGAATTGTTTTTAGCATATGCCATCATTAATCTCTAAGAATTTCAACAAATGAAGCAAGATTTGATCAAGGGGAAAGATATGATCAGCAAAATATCGATGATCCCAGCTATTATTAGTTCATTACCTGTTTTTACAGCTTACCCGGAAGTAATTGGTAAAGGTTCCTACTCCCATTACTACAAAATTGTAGTTAAAAGCTAAACTCTGGTTCCGCTTCCATTATTATATAGATAGAACTCGCTGTATCCACAGTTTTTACATGATTTAAATTTGAAGACAAAGTTTGCATCCTGATCCTCTATGCTTATTTTTCTCATGTTACTACCATCATCCGGTGATGAACTCAAAGGCAGTGATACCGAAGAAGCATGCTGTATCATATCGTACAAGCATTTAGGACATTTGGTCTTAGCATCATCGGGAATTTTAAAATCACTAGCAAACTTGCTTATCTTTGATGAGACAATCCTCTTGCTCTTCATATCTTTTCCACGTTTAGCGCTCCCTTTGTCTTGGATTCTCTTTGTCCTTTTGCTCATTGTTGTCATACTTTATGATATGTAAATTAACTGTTACAATGATAGGATAAGTTTACTCGGTCATGACTTAAATTATATGCTGCCCCATGTGTGAACGTTATACGCTGATTTATCTTTATTAGGTACTATACGGTACCAATTAGTGAAGAATATACTGTGGAAGCAAAATTAGAATCACAGCTGGATCAACAGAAGAGGCAGCAGATTTCATCGATATCATCAATCAATTTATAATAAGAACTCGGTGCGTGAAACGTTGTATTCCATATGATATGACAAGCAGCGTTAGAATTGATAAAGGTGTTTTTTCGCCTACTACTATATTCAAGGCACCTGGACTCATTAATCTTAGAATAGAATATAGTTGTCATCTATGGAATACTATAATAGCACCTATTATGTGGGTGCTTCTCCATTCCATTTTCCAAATGACGGTCACTTGACGATGATCTGACGGCCATCTGACGAATGACGAATGAAGTTGAAAGGGCTTCCTTAGGGTATTGTCTTTATTATTAGAGTGTATGATATAGGTGTATAGTGAAATCCTTTATCCGTACTACTCATATCGATAAAATATCTTCAAAGGAATTATTTGCATGGCATATAAGAGAAGGTGCATTTGAACGGCTTAATCCTCCTTGGCAACAATTCAAGGTAATTGAACGAAAAGCAAACATCCAAGGTAACGGTACAGTCAAGATAAAGACGAAGATTGCTGGTCCTATTCATACAACATGGTTCGTAAAGCATTCTGATTATATAGAAGGCAAACAGTTTAGAGACAGCCAAATAAAAGGACTTTTTTCATCATGGACACATACTCATTTATTCAATTCACTTGAATTGTCTTCATGCATATTAGACGACCATATAGAATATTCTTTGCCAGGTGGCACGTTAAGCGAAATAATTGCCTCACCTTTAATTAACAAAAAACTAAATCAAATGTTTGACTATAGACACCGTCTTACCAGCGGCGATCTCCTAGTTCATTCTAATGCAAATAAAATAAGAGGCGATGAAAGACATATGACTATTGGAATCACAGGTTCGAGTGGATTTCTCGGTTCTTCCTTAATACCATTTCTTACCACTGGGGGCCATAGAGTGGTACGATTCTTGCGGCATCCTGTTGGTGATGATGATAATTTCAATAATGTCAAGTCGATTCAATCGAATCCTTCATCATCTTCTGCGTCTTTAAATGATGAGAACATCGATGCTGTAGTCAATCTTGCTGGAGAAACCATATTTGGAAGGTGGACGAAGAAAAAGAAAAAGAGGATTTTTGATAGTAGAGTAAATACAACCAAGTCTCTGTGTAGGTTGTTATCTTCACTTGATAAACCGCCTAAAGTGCTTGTATCTGCATCTGCAACAGGATATTATGGAGATAGAGCAGATGAGATATTAACAGAAGAAAGCTCACCTTCCCCTTCGTCGAATGATTTTCTCTCGGATGTTTGCAAGAATTGGGAAGAGTCTACTCAAATAGCTAAAGAATCTGGAATCAGAGTGGTCAATTTGAGGATAGGCATAGTTTTGTCCTCCTCTGGCGGAATGCTGTCAAAAATTCTTCCCCTCTTCAAATTGGGTTTAGGTGGAAGAATTGGGAATGGTAATCATTATATGAGTTGGATTGGATTAGATGATTTACTTGGACTGATTCTGTATGCTATATCTGACAAATCTATTGCTGGTCCTGTAAACACTGTATCTCCAAATCCTATCACAAATCATGATTTCATATCGACTTTAGGAAAGGTCTTGTCTCGTCCTACTATATTTTCTATTCCAGAATCTATGATAAAATTACCGTTAGGAGAGGAATTAGCCCATGCGGCACTCCTATCAAGCTCACGTGTTATTCCTGAGCGCCTTATCAAAATGGGCTATCAATTTCGTTTTCCATATTTAGAATCAGTCTTACGGCATACCCTTGGAAAAAGGGTTTCATAATATTAGCCTCTATATTTCCTGGGATCATGTGATGCTCCTAGACCTGTCAAAGTACCAGTATAATCACCTGAAACCTCTTCTACAAAATCAAATTCATCTAACCGTTTGAGAATATCCAATGTAAGCCTCATATTTGTCACATAATGAGTATCTTTATCATATATTGCTGGGACAAAGCCTGTAGTTTTTGTTATATGTTGTTTACACCATTCTGAGTTAGTACCAGGTTTGGTAAAGACCTCTACCATATAAAATGGTGCACATTCAGATTTTTGTTCTTCACGTAATAAAAGATCATTAAGAAGTACTGGATCTACTTTTGGAAGATATATCCTATAAAGTGATTCCAGTCCATGGAAGACATTCCTCAATTCTTGTATTTCTTGTGACATCTTAGTATAATCTACCTCCACGTGTTTGAGGCGCGATCAATATTGTCTTTATTTCCTTGAATATGCAAGGTTTTATCCCACTGCTCTCTTTAATTTTACATGCAGTAAAATGCCATGCTACTTCAAGCGATAGATAGGTAACAGCGAATCCAGCAATCAGATATAGAAGGTTTTCAATCATTGCATTTGTAAATACGTAAAGGCTGTTAATTAGTCCCAGTAAAAATCGCTTGTTATTAATCAGAACAGTATTTTATTTTTTATCAGCAATCCTAACACGTATAGTGAGAGTATCTAAGTACATTATGTATTATAGGATAACAACATATCTATCGCGCGGTAGGATCAGGAAACAATATTCACATTCAAATGTCAGTTCTACAGCGAATAATTTCAGGTTTTGGCTGTTGTTCCCGTCATTCCATTTTAAATAATAATTTTGGATTTCTATCTTTGGCTTGAAATAATCTTTAGGTATAATATGATCTTTTAGTATAGATTCAGGTATATGCAATAATCTCTTTATATTAAATTATCATATTAAGCTGAGGTTCTTTCGAGAAGTTTACGTAAAGTAAACACTAATTGTATCTGGGAGAGAATTATGTACCCAGATTGAGGTTGAATACCATGTAATCGCTTTTTTCTATTTCTTGCTCAATTAGTGGTTTGAGCGACTCTAGAAATGAAGCATACTCTTTATCATTTGCATAGTAGTTATCCATATCTTCTCTTGATTCCCATAATGATACATTAACTGCTTTTTGCGGATCGTCTAAACTGCCAGTCATAACGAAACCCCGGAATCCCTTTACTTTTCCGACTAACCCATTGTAAAAGTCTACTACTTTTTTTGCTGCTTCGTCTCTCTTTCCCTCTTTGAAGCGACCCTCTATGTGTCTGATATATGACATATTCAACTCAGGTCAATAATGTACCATACATATTCCTTTTTGTTATTCCCAAATTTCTGTACAATTCCATTCTTTTTCTAAATTCCATCTAAAATCAATCAGAACGGCATTACAGATGTGACGGATCGAGATTGATTATTGTGAGCATTAGTATGTAAAGGTGCAGCTGCTTCCGCGAATCCCTAATTCGTCGGGGGAAGCCATTGACTTAAAGATACCTTAAATCTAGATCAGGAAAGATGATCTTCTTTTGTCATTGTATTGTATTAGTACAATAACAGTTTAAAGAGATTTATCTTCGATGTTTTGAGAACTCTATTTCAAGTCCACGTTTACCTTCCATTGCTATAGTATAGCCTTCATCTTTAGCCAATGGTACTAATGAAATAGTTTTGTTTTCACACAGTGGACATGTCTTCTTCTTATGCTGCTCAAGGCCGTCGCTATCATTGCTGCTTGCATCTAATTTTTGAAAAACGGTAGCACACCAAAAACATGATTCACAAATAGCAAATTGACGTTCATACTGATAGAGTAGCTTTGTTGTTATGGGACTGGTTAGATACATGCTGTACGTTCATCTCCGCTAATCAAATAATTTTACATATTTATATACTTTATTATAAGATCTTGATGATAATATATAATTTTTACATCCATTAATCCACTTCTCAATAGAGTTGAGCTGAATATACAAGTTTTTTACTCAGAATATATGTATATATGTACGTAAAATTGAGTCTCGAAAGAGAAGTTGACCAGATGCTAAATGACATGATTCAAAAAGAAGGATGGACAAGATCTTATGCTTTATCTGTCCTTCGTAGCAAATTTGAAAGTGAAGAGAGACATCAAGAAGCTGAATATGTAAATGATCTTATTAGGAAAGAAGCTGAAAAGCAAGAGCAAGAGTCGGAGTTCATACCTGCAGCAGAAGCAACCACTACGGAAGCAGAAGAGATAGCTAAAACAACAACAAATGAGTTTGCAGCAACAGCGACAGCGACATCATCAATGAAACCTTCGCCTACACAACAACAAAAAGGAGGACAAGAAACATTATCTTCAAAATCTATGTCGAAGCAATTAGATAAACAAAGAATCCAAATTAATAAAAAAATAACACAAATCCTGCAACCTATTCAAAAACAGTCAGAGCTGATAAGGCAGCTTCAATCTCAACTGAAACAGCTCCAAAAGCAAGTTTCACAAATACAAAGAGTAGTAAACATAGGAAAGAAAAAGAAAAGATAGCGAGAGGTTTGGTTTGATTCTCCTCCAGTATTCTAGTTTTTCTGCAAGTCACTTAATGAATATTGGTAGTCATAATGATAGTTGATCCAGATTAAACTATATGTTTTTTGAAATTCATCATGTAGAGATGATATATAAAAGCAATAATAATTAAATCTAGAGCCCCTATAGTATAGAATGCATTTCATATTATTTGGGATCGCATATTAGGAAAAAAGAAGCTAGTTTAGGCTTTTCCGCCTTTCCTCGCTACCTTTGTCTTTGTCTTTTTACTTGTAGAAGCAAGACCTTTTTTACTACTTTTTTTGGCCATAAATAATTGTAATATATATTAATATGCATATATAGTATTTGTTATCATCAATTGCTATTCGTTTTTCTGTCATAGAATAATAAAGAATTCCATAGTTGGCATGATGACCTTGTAAACACAAGGATTTTTGTTACCTATGGAATGAGAGTATGCCTGAGGGTACCTATCTATTGTGATGTTAAAGTGTCAATATCACAATTTTTCTTTTCAGGTAGACTACTATTCTCTCAATTGCTCTAAATGTTTCCTTCTTTCCTTCACCTTTGTTACTAGTGAAGAAGAGCAGATAAGTGCCGCTCCAGATGATATTATCAACAATGCAATAGCTACTATGCTATAGTTCACTGTTCTAGTAGAACATAAAAGTAGAACATAAATATTTTGTTAACTAGTTCAGCCAGTTTATAATCAATATTTCTTTTCTCATGTAGCCAACAATACTCCTTGATATTACATGTAATAAGTTGTCAGCGCTTTACAGCTTCACCGAAAAGCAACTACTTCTGAAGGAGCTAAGGTGCTTATTGATGATGTTATTGATGATTTAAAATCCAATGATACTAGCAAAGCGCAAATACATTTGAATATACTCAATCAGCAACTATCAACATTTGTAAATTCAACTTCACTTCAATCAGTAAAAAGTATTGTTAGTTGATGTTGGTTCATACAATACTGATACTGGAACTTGTACCAATATCGTTAGACATGAGTATGACAATGCACAGATGTTTCAAAAATTTGTTTCAGCTACTAATAGCCAGTATAACTATAATAAAGATGGAGTAGTAAGAGCAATCCCTATAATTGTACATCATACTCTTGTAAACTATCGTGATTTAAGCGATAGCAACAGACCCATTGATACTACTGTGAATCTGTTTGATGTGGAGGCGAGATATTTGTATGACAATGGATTCAAAGTATTGACTATGTCTGATCTTGGATATGATGCAAATAACAAAAGTGTATACATAAAAGGTGTACAACAATAGCACCACAGAAATCCTTTCTGCTATGCTCCAAAATGATATATATTTGTGGTACAAACCTCTAAGAGATCTAAGAGAAAATATAAGCTGCGGCGTTCTGTAACAGGAAGTAGTATCATAGCTGGCCACAAGGCTGGCCGGCCTTCAGATGTAAATTTCGAGGAAATGATGACCTCTTCAAACTGACTCAAATAGATTGTGGTGTTACTACTATCTTTCCAAAGTGATCTCCACTTGCCATTTTTGCATAGCCATCTGTAATCCGACCAAATGGAAGAACTACATCAATTAGAGGTCGTATTCTGCCTTTACTGGTCCAAGAGATCACATCTTCAAGTTCTGCTTTGGTTCCCTGGGTGGAACCAATTAGGTTTAAACCTCTAAAGAAGAGATATCTTAGATCTATATTCGAATTATACCCTGTTGTTGCGCCAGTAGTTACCAAAGTTCCTCCCATCTTTAACAAAGATATTGCTTTGGCAAAAACTGATTTTCCTATATGCTCAAAAATAACATCTATCCCTTCTTCACCTATCTTGTCTTTTGATAAACCTCGTACTGCCTTATACCAATCAGCATCTCTATGGTTAACCACATAGTCTGCGCCGATCTCTAAACATTTCTCCATCTTCTCCTTATTTCCTGCAGTAGCGATTACGTTACAATTATATAATTTTGCAATCTGAATTCCTACCATTCCAACTCCACTCGTGCCACCCATAATCAAGACAGTCTGTCCAGGTACAATTTTTGCTCTACCTACTAACATGTGCCAGGACGTTAATCCTACCATAGCAATGGCAGCAGCATCATTATACGATACATTGTTTGGCAATTTAACAACATTTACTTCAGGAAGCTTTGTAATTTGAGCGAAGCCACCCCATAGCGGACCAGTCTGAAATCCCCATACAAGTCTATTGTTACAATCATACTCTCTGCCAGATGTACAATAATAGCAAGTTCTGCAGGATAGATTTGCATGAGAAACAACCCTGTCTCCAACTTTGATAGTGGTAACGCCTGAGCCAATTTCGATCACTGTTCCTGCGATATCGGTGCCTGAAATATGTGGTAAAGGAATCTTAATAGGCTCTCCCCATACGGCCCATAAATCGTTGTAATTAAATGCAGCTGATTCTACCCTGATCATCACTTCGTTTGATTTTAATTTTGGAGGATCGAAATCTGTAATTTTTACCACGCTTGCAGGATCCTTGCTATACTCTGAAAAAGCAGCCGCCTTCATTGGTTCTGACTCCTACTACTGCATATTTGATATATTAATTTCGTATGCATCTTCCCTAATTAATAGATGTGATATGTATTGTCTAAAAAATATGAGTTCGCCATATATCATATCATATCGCCAGAGATAAAGTCATTAGATGTACTAGCTGTGAGTACTATTGCTATACGTATTTCTTTTTGTATACTTGTGAACAACTTTACTAGTCGTCTACACTAACAAGTTTTAGAAGCCATCAAGAGAGCAATTCAGATAATAATGTGACATAGGATATAGTTAGCTTTACATATTGGCATTCTGGAACTAATAGGACTTGAAGTAGTAATCAAAGAAGCAGCAAAGCTGTATAATTTACCTTTCTTTCATTCTGCAGTTCGGCTGATTGAAGATATTAAAGCAATATAACAAATTAAGCGGACTCAGAAAGGAGATAGATAGATTATCGCTTCAAAAATACGCGCTTGATCAAGCCTGTTCACGTCAAAGCCTATCTCTTATTGCTCTATCCAAACTAAAAAACCTGGGTATAACAGAGGAGCAAATAATATCATTGGGTAGCACGTTACAGGGAAATCAGATCAAAAGATGAGTTGATGCGAAATATAGAAGTGTGTCACAAATTCTGAGCTCAACTCACCACTTTATATTCATAGTTTAACAGTAGCTATAAACTTAACTTCTGGCTAACTCCTACGTGATGCCGGGTTGTTAGACTTAAGTGCAAGTTGAATTTGTCTTATCATCCCAAGTGTCCTACCAATTGTACCTCCAACTGAAGCAAGCAATGTGATAACTAACACATACGACAAATAGCCAAATTCTATGCGAAGGATTACGCTCCTAATAATGCTGATTACTATGTAAACCACCATAAGTACCACACCCGATCCATCCAATACAAGCTGAGTCTTGTCAGAATTCCATGAAATCTTTGTCAAACGTCCAAATGGATAACCAATAACGAAGCCAACAAGAATCCATGCAAAAGTAGTTGCAGGAAAAGATGTAAAAAAAGAATCAATAACAACAGTAACAAGCATTGCTGCAGATATTATCATTGGGATTGTAAGTCGGAAAAGTAACTTTCTGTGGAGTAGATTTCTGAGATGCAGAGATATACCTAGATACCTGTTATATTAAAATGGCCTGATTAAGCCAGTTACCTAACTAAGCTGAAAGGTTATGGCATGCTTATCAAACCGAATAACATTTTGTGGAATAATGGATATAAAGATATGAAATTGAAGTATACCCCCGAAATGACAAATTCGGTGGAAGCTATTGACTCTGCTCTTTATGATTGCATCAGAAAATCTAATAAACTGATTGTACTATTGCTGTGCTATACTTGAAAAATGATGACTTCTTTGATGAAGATTCAAAGATGGTATACAATCAATTTCCAAAAGCAAATTCATCGGTACGCTCCCGTGTTTGGTGATTCAGTCATTCATATAGTCATTTGAATTGGAGTTTACAATGAAGCTGTTGCCCCGATTTTAGACATAGGAACGAAGAGTGTATCGCAGTTGAATTTAGTCTTAAACTAAGAACAAGTAAGACAAGAAGTTGTCATACAGCCTGTTAATATATCCGATTGTATATTCTGTCATTGTTCTGTTCTAAAGAAATATGGTATACGATATAATAAGAGTGGCAGTATTCAACGCTTCCTTTGTACTAGTTGTAAACGGCCTTTTTCTATTAATATCGGATTTGAGAAAATGAAGCATAATCCACAACAGCAATGCAACTATATTTCAACGGAGTCATTGAGGAACCTATAACATACAAATGATATGCAGAAAATAGCTTGAACGTTGAACCCCATATTATAGATAAATGCGATATGGACTTTGTGTTAGAAGCAGAAGAAGATAAAGAAGAATTGATTCCATTCTTTAGTATAGCTTCTAGGGACTTCGATAAGGATTTAGATATATTGAAAAAAGTTTTACATCAATTTGAGCAAAGGACACATTCAGAAAATGCGTACAAATTCAGTGAAAGAGCAACATTAGCGGCCGGATGGTGGTTTTATGATGTATTCTTTAAACGTGATTTTATACAAAGGGTGTTTCAACTTTTATTACCTTATAATATTCAGCATAAGAACAACAAGGCTGCCACAATAAAGATAGTCGATACATTTCAAGACCAAGTAAAGAAAAATGGTTCTGATGCTAGAATAAAGATGTATGGTGACGTTCCTATAGCTGCAGGTTGGTGGTCATGGCTGCTTAGATGAATATACACATTTGGCGATTTGGGTCCATTAAACCTACAGAAGACAACTTAACTTAAATCTGGGGTGAAGACTCATTCGACTCTACCTTATCTTGGAAGGAATTTTCCTTTAAGAATAATAAAAAATCAATCAGAATATAACACAAAATTTACTGGCGGAGAATTTACAATTGAAATCAAATCATCAAAAGCGTCCCCCACCACGATCAAAGAGATTTATGAAGATTGGTTGGTAGAGCGTGGTAGCAAGAAGAAGGTGGATGAATATTCTAAAAAAGTCGGAGTGAAGGTAGAAAACATTACCATAAAGCGACTAAAGAAGAGATGGGGGAGCATGACAAAAGAAGGTTCAATTAACCTGAACGTAAATCTGCTAAAGGCTCCTGAAGATATTATCGATTATATAATACTACATGAACTCTGTCATTTCAAAATAAAGGCGCATTCTCACCATTACTGGGACCATGTACGTAGATACATGCCCAACTATCAAGAAAAGATAGAATGGCTCAAAACAAGTGGGAATCGTCTAATTTAAGATATCTTGTTGCCCAAATTTAGACGACTATAACAGTTCGATTTATACATAGTACGTGTTATTATAATACTATGAAATGTTAGTCAAAGTCAATAACATTGATATTATAAAGAACAAGGTTAATGTGACTCAGCTTGATATTGATGACTATGGCTCAATAATTCCAATAAAGGAGTTAGAACTAAATGTTCCGCAGTACGATGATTCGATTATTCAAACATTGAAAAGCTCCCCTTATGCTACTGTATTTACAGAGGGTAATGCTGACGATAGTACTATAATATTAGCCAGCGGAATGACAGTTGATGAACTCAATAGGGAGAAAAGTAAGACGATAGAGAAGGTTGCCAATAAGAAGAAAAAATAAAAATGAAAAATAATCCTAAATGTGTCCATGACTATAATAGATAACTTTAGACGTTGCCCTCATCAATAAGTATTGTAGCGGTACTAGCGGTTATGGCTGTCGATTGCTTACTAGCCAGTATAGAAGATAAATATTTTCTTGGCTAAATATGTAAATCTTTATTTAACTACGAGAACAAAAAGCAAGCCATGGAGGCGAGTAGACGATGAAAAAAGGCGTTTTTGTTTTTGTTTTATGTTCTGCTTTTTTAATTTCTTTGACAGCAGCAATAATACCTTCATTATTAGATAACACATTTTTCAATACTGCACAAGCTCATAGTGCGACAATCCCCGTAGGCATCAGACCTGGTGGAATTACATATGATCCTTCTAATGATAGAATATATGTAGCCAATATATGGTCAAGTACAGTATCTGTCATAAACGGGTCTACAAATTCAGTTAGTGGTAATATCTTGGTAGGAAGATATCCACTTTGGCCTGTTTATGTGCCTTCCAATAATCAGATATATGTAACTAACGCAGGGTCAAATGATACATATGTCATAAATGCTGCAACAAACAGAGTTGTCAAATCTATTGCAGTTGGAATCGAACCTTTTGGAATAGCTTATAATCCTTCTAACAATATTGTATATGTAACAAACCCAGCAAACAATACTATATCAGTGATAGATGCAGCAACAGATGTAGTGGTCTCTACTATACGATTAAGTAGTTTCTCTGGTGTTATTAACATTCCAGACAGTAATAGGCCTTCACTTCTTGCTTACGTTAAGGAGAATGGCGCTTTATATGTATCTAAGGGTCCATATACAGTCTCAATAATAAACAAGGTTACAAATGCTGCCGTCGATGATATTTTACTTGACACTACTCGTGCTAATCCTTTTGGAATCGCATATAATCCAACTAATCATAACATATATGTCACCAAATCTGCTACAAACCAAGTCTCTGTAATAAGTACTATTAACAACGGTATAATTGGCAATATCACAGTAGGCGCTAGGCCTTTTGATATTGTTTATAATCCTATTAATCATAACATGTACGTTACCAACCAAGGATCGAATACTGTAAGTGTCATAGACCCAGCAAGGAATTCTGTAATACGCACCATCCCTGCAGGAAGTCAACCCACTGGAATTACCTTCGATTTCTCTAACCAGCACCTATATGTGACAAACCTTGATACAAATACTGTGACTATGATTCATCCATGACCAGAGAATGAGTAAAAATAGCATTCATGTGTCAACAAATGATGTCATAGACCGTAGCAGCCAATCAGATAACGGCAGGACGAGAAGGGGGTAGAGTTATCTAGATCGTCATCTACAAGCAAAATTCTTTTTTTAGCTGAATCGTTTGGCAACAGTTTTCTTCTCTAAGCGCTAATAGACATATTACTAATAATATTTAACAACTTTTCCTTTATCCCCAGTAAATTCAATTTTTCCTTCTGTGTGAATATGTGACCGCCGGGAGAATCACGAAGCATGTTGTTGTGTCTAATTGATATTCATTTTCTCATCCATTACAACAAATTAATTATGTGTTTGACAATTTTTTAGCATCATCATCTACATTATAATTGAATCCACAACTTCTAGTTAATTTGTCAACTGCTGAGTATAGCGCCCACACTAAAAGAGCTATGGACATAATACGTAGAGGAATCTGATAGTTGGAAAGAAATGTTGATGCTGTTACTCCTATTCCACCAAATGTGGAAACAAGAAGAAAACCAATTGATGAACAGCTAGCGCAAGTGCTAGAAATCATGCTTAGTGTAGAACCTGAAAAAAGCGAGCCAATGGCTAATTTCAGATTCCGTGAATGCTTGATTATATATACATTCATACTTACAACAATTCCCATTAGCACTGCAGTTATTGTTGAAAGAATAAATCCGACTAATGCATCATCAGGAAGATAAAACGCAAAGATCGGTGAGAAGAAGAGCAATTGATCAAAAACACTAAAGATAATCCAAAATATCGACGATATCGCTCCTGCTAAAGCAATGTATAGCCAATATGAAAAAAAGACTAATTTAAATGAAAAGAACAAATGTGAAGGTCGTAGAAACGACGACGATAATAACAGTCTTGATCTTAGCCATGAAGAAGTATTCATAGATTTGATTCCTTTATTGTCATTATCATTGTCCTTCTTTTTCATCTGCTTTAAATCTCCTCAATTACTCACTCAATTTCTTATCAATTATCGCTTGAAATGAAGGAAATGGATATGCTCCAAGCAATCTTTCTGCTTTAGAACCATCAGCCTTTTCTATTACAAATGTAGGTGTTCCTTGAAAACCAGACGATATTGCTAATGCAGTGTCTCTATTAGCTATGGACTTGTATTTTGAACTATCTAAACAAGAATTGAATTTTTGTTTATCTAAGCCCGATAGTTGTGATGCGAGTTTTTTCAAATTGTTAGCATTGGCCCAACCAGAGTTTTCTGGTCCTCGATTTTTGTATAATATATCATAAAAGCTCCAAAATGTACCTTGATCTTTAGCACATTGTGCCGCCATAGCAGCTGTTAATGAATCAGGCCCATGTGTTACAAAATTCATGAATATCAGGTTAACTCTGCCTGTCTGAATGTAAGTTGAATTAATTTTTGGTTCTGTTTGTTTAGCAAATCTATCGCAGAACTCACACTGAAAATCTCCAAATTCTACTATTGTAATTGGAGCAGATCGTTTTCCAAGCAATGGTGCTCCCGCCTGTATCAGGCTATTAGGAGAAAGGTTGATAGCAGCGCCACCTGCATTCTCTGAAAGGTTTGCTGCTTGTTTAGTCAGTTCAGGATTAACCGGTGAAAATCCATTTTGCATATTTTCATTTTCTTCATGTGCTCTTTCTTCTGCTGTTTCTTGAGCAAATGCTTTTTCTACAATACCTGTCGTGATTCCATGCGAAATCGTCAGCGCTATATATGCAGCAGCCGCTGCTAACGACATTATCAGTGTAAAGAGGAAGACAAAACGGGTCGAAAACTTGTTTTTCATCTACTATACATCAAAAGTCCAAGTATAATAATAATATAATAACATAGTTGAAACCACTTAGATAAACACTATGCTGATTTCCATGTGATCGTCGTAAGTACTCATTTATCATGAGTCGCCTATAGTATTGAAAAAAATGTCAATTTCATATGCACAAATCAACGATGAGGTTTATTGCATATACAGTATAGTTTTGTGTCTATGATGCATAGGAGCAATACCAGGTAAATATAATTGACAAAAAATTAGAGATATTTCGTACAGAATCACTGCTTGGATATTTGTCCTCTAATTTCACCCTTGGGATTTGCTTGTGTGTGGACATTAGCATATGCATTACCATCGTTAATTATCTTGAAAATTTCACGACTATTCTCAGAAAGAAACATTCCGAACCTTGCGAGCAAAATGTACAGCAAGCTCAATCCCGACCTGGCTTCAGCCCTACTCGGACCAGTCCCGGAAATGAACAGTCACCCTGTACAACGCCACAAAAGCTAGCCACACTACAGACTCTAGCTCCTCAACAAACCTGTAAAGATGGTTCAACACCTATAGAAACACCTCCAGCAACCACACCTCCAACTCCAAAATTGATAGGAAATGGTGTTTATGAGTTGCCAACTGTTCCATCTGAACCAAGTGTCACTGGTATTCCTTCTTGCCCCTCAGGAAGTCATCAGATATTCGGTGGTGCAAAGTGTTTAGTAAATGGTGCAAACTGCCCATCAGGAACTGTTCTAATTAATGAAATGATGTGTGGGCCGCAGCCGATAGCAACTCCTCCGAAAACCTGCCCAAGTGGTGAATTCCTAAGTCCTAAAGGTAATTGTGTATCAGGCGAAATAGCAGCGATTCTCAAAAACGATAGTTTGATAGAGTTAGGAAATGGTAGATATCAGTTGAAAACTCTCCCGCCTGTGCCTAATACGAATACAATAGCTCCTATTTGTCCACGATTTAGTCATCTAGAAGGAAGTAATTGTGTAAGCAATAACTCATTTTGCCCGCCAGGAACGATTCGAGATGATAATGCTATTACCTGTTCACCGCCAACAGTATTGCCTGGAACCAATACTGGTACAGGTGGCGGTTTTGTTCAATTAGGCAATACTAAACCTACGGTAGTATACGTACCTATGAATAAAGATGGCAGCTGTCCTCCGGGTGATGAGCCAGCCTCTGGTGGCTACTGTAGGCATAAGATACAATCAACTCCTCCAGCAGCTCCTCCTACAAATACACCTCCAGCACAGCCTCAACCACCGCAGCAACTTCCACCATCACAACCAGAATGTGAACCAGGTTTTCACTGGGACAACACTCAACAAAAGTGTCTAGCAGGTTAGCATAAGGGAGGTATATTTCCAATATGAAACATGGACAGCAACAGCAAGGTAAAAAGATAATTTTTGTATTTCTTGTGTTTACGCTGGTATTATCATCATTATCAGCAGTTGCGTTTGTTACAGGCGGTAATTTAGCATTCGCATCATCAAAAAAGAAGGATGATAGCAGTGGTGATAGAGGTGGTGGCGACGGCAGTGGCAGCGATAAAGGAGGTAATAGCGGGGGCAGCGGCGATAATGGAGGTGGAGGTTAGCTCTGATATTATTTCTTCATACAGCTGACGAAATGATGGTGTTATTCTACCTATGTATAGTCACCTCTCAATCCAGCAGCACCATTCCCCCAGCTTTTCGTACATACATAACTGCAGATTTTGGAGTCTTTGTGTATTGATGTTTTATTACCGTGGTCTTAAATGAAGCAACACTAGATGTCTTGGAGAATTCCTTGAAATATACAATTACGTTTGCTGCATGTTTTAGATAAATTCCTCCGATTGGTCGAGGTATTATTCCTCTAGCTGTTGTATTTGCATCACTGTACAGAATACAGATGATTACTCCTTTAGAACGAGCCTATTGGATCATGCTAAGAAAACAGGAAAGAACGGTCTTTCAATTCTAGGTGATATGGGTGCTTTTACTCACAAGCTAAAATATGAATTATCATTACCAACAAAATATCATGATGGTAATGGTATTGCATTGAAAGGATTTTGCTTGTACCATCAAAAAGATTTTGATATGTTACCAGATGAGCAAAAACAAAAGTTAATTGAACATCATGGCAAGGCTCTTACAATAATGGTTATAATCTAGTAAAACTGTTTGTTGTTCTAGCTATAAAATGGCTAGTGATAATTTGCAGTCTTAAATATGACTTTTCTAGCAATATCATGATTTGTACCACCTATAAATAGTTTGAAGGTATAGGTAAAAAGAATAGAATATGTTTTCTTCAATAAATCAACTACCAAATAGAATACCTCCATCAGATAAACCAGATCCTAAAGCTGCCCAAGCACTACAGGAGGGTCTTGGAGGACAATTCGGAGAAATGAGAACAATGATGCAATATTTATTTCAGAACATGAATTTCAGAGGAGAAGCAAAAGCATATCAGGATTTACTTAGGTCGGTTGCAACCGAAGAAATGGGGCATGTAGAATTGGTTTCAAATACAATCAATATGCTTCTTGAAGGAGCATCGTCACCTATGCCATCAGATTTTAATGATAGTCAGCTTCCTCTTTCAGTTGCCTTAGACTCTCCTAACATTCAT
>DATFDI010000149.1:0-5207 GCA_035252175.1 Nitrososphaeraceae archaeon | reverse complement strand
AATAGATTACAGCAGGAGAAGACTAGATTGGAGTCCGTTTAGAAATAATAAACTCAGTCTGTTTAAACTTTATAATCTTATCTATTATATTCTTCAAAACTATACTGATAATACAATTTTGTTTTTTTCTTTTCTTAATTTTGTCTTATTCTCGATGTTTCTTGGTCCTGTTCTTAACCTAGCTCCACAGCAAGGACAGAATACTCCATCCCATTGCATAAACAAGTCGCATATTTGACAGCGTTTGTGTCCAGTAGCATAACGACCAGAGGCTTTATGATGTATACATATTCCTTTACACGTCATTTTATATTCATCTAGTTCGTAGTTCTCGCTATAGCATATCTACTTCTTGTTTCCGTGATTTGTACGTTGTATTCTTTGCCAGTCTCAACTGGTTTCGATCCGAAGCTTCTGTTTGCATAATTGCTGCTGCCATATCTTGTTCTCGGTGAATAGCTCATTGACAACTCATAAACACTGCTTTTATTCCCAATATGAATGGATGTTTTTCAAATTCGAGACTACGGTATAGAAAAAGAGTATAAATTCTAATAATATGTATCAAGTCTGCTGATATGTTCAATAAACTCAAACTAAGAAGAGAACAAGTTCCAATAAAGCCATTGACAGAAGGAAAGTTAGAATAGATTTCTCCCCGAATTTCTTGATAAAATAGCCTATGGTGGTGATTGGGAATAAGTAATTGCTTCTTCTTACAACATCATGAATACCTAAGAGATACCCCAGTATCAATCTACAAAGAATGTGTCTCCTGTAATAGCAGAACCCTGTATACTTGTGTGAAGTGCGGACATTGTTATAGCTGTCATTGGAAGGCAGAGAAAGTAGAGCGGCGGATAGGAACTTATGCACCATTCCGACCATTTCAGATTTACACCGTAGGGGTCTGCTGTTTCCCAAAATACGCTTTAACATGTGGTCTATACAAATAGTAGATTACCACAATATTGATTGCTATGCCTATTATAGAACCTACAATTCCTGAAATGACGTTATTAGTATTATGAAGAGAAGAAGCTGTAAGCACGCTTCCAACAGAAGTGGAAACTATTTGCATCGCAATTCCAATAATGAGTAATATTATAGTTATAGTCCACGCCCATCCTTTTCCTTTTAGCAGTCCATAAAACATGACAATATATCCAATACCTATTGCCAATAATACTCCGCCTATTGCAGCAGAAATTATGCCAAAGAATTGAGCTACCGCATGTGAAGTGTTTGCAGAACCGGCTGAAAATAAAGCTCCCAATGCAACTAGAGCTATTCCAGATAATAATAACAGTATACCACCAATTATAGTAAGTATCGCTATTATTGTTACTCCAGTTGGTCTGTGTTGTTTGTTTTGCATGATGCTATATAACGCATGATTTGACTAGATATAATTCTTCAATGTGTTCAATTTTACCACTTTTCTGCATATACTCAATCATCAAGCTAATATCAACCGGAAAATTCATTGTATGAGACGCTAGCCTTTGATATAGTTTATCACAATCAACTAGCCCACTATTTGACATCTCTCTAAATATATGCCAAAACCATGGTACAAATCCATCACTGTAAGTGAATGTGTGTAGTATTATCTTATAGGAATAGTTGAGCTACAGTTCTGGTAGCCTATTGAATTTATTAATTTAATATTTGTACTTGTTGTTGATGTTCATGTAAAGCACTTCCTAATGATATGATTTCAGCACATAGAATATATGTAGAAGATTTTCACTGATAGGTTGCAAAGTAGTTTTTTTCTAATGGAATCAACCCCACCACCACAGGAACCGCTCCCCTCTAACATATGTCCGATATGCAAAGACTATCTGTTGATAATAACTGATACCAACTCAGGTGAAACCATTTGCAGCAAATGTGGTGTAATAGTTTCAGATAAGGTTCAAAACATCAACCAAGCAGAATGGCGTGCCTTCACTAATGAGGAACACAATGGTAGAAGTCGCACAGGAATTCCATCGTCACTAGCAATCCATGATATGGGACTTGCCACCGTAATTGGAAGGGCTGATAGAGATGCAACTGGAAAAAAATTAGACGCTGCAATGCATATTTCAATGCAAAGATTAAGGACATGGGATTCAAGAACGCATGTTAGTCGTTCTGACAAAAGTCTCATACAGGCTCTTAGTGAGCTTCAAATATTGAAAGATAAACTTACGTTGCCACATATGGTAGTGGAGAAAGCTGCTTACATTTACAGGAAAGTTCATGATAGGAAATTAGCTCGTGGGAGAGCAGTTTCTGAGCTTATTGCTGCCTCTATATATATCGCTTGTAGGGAAATGAGCACTCCTCGAACATTAAATGATATTGCCACGGCTTCCAATATCAAGCGCAAACAGTTAGCAAAAGCATATAGATTTTTGGTTATTGAGCTTGACATTAAAGTTCCATTATCTGACCAAACCAAGTGTATTGCCAAAGTTGCAAATAAAGCTAATCTGAGTGAGAAGACCAAGCGACTAGCGATAAGGATAATGGATGAAATTAAAAGAAAAGATGACGGTGATGGTGATAATGTGCTATTATATTCTGCTGGAAAAAATCCAATGTCATTAGCAGCTACTATTCTTTACTTGTCATGTCTTAAGACTGGTGAAAATAAGACACAATTGGAAATGGCAGAGGCAGCAGGAATAACAGAAGTAACCATAAGGAATAGGACTAGGGAACTCAAAACCAAACTAGAAAGAGAACTATCGAATCCAATCCAGTTATTGTAGGACAAATCGAAGTGTAAGAGCTAGAAGAACTAAATCAATTAATGAGAACCGTGATAAAGTGAAAGACGATGCTATAGCTCAGCTATCAGAGCAAGTCATGTCATTAACAGATAGAATACAGGAATTTGAAAGAAGGCAGCGATTATTTGATACTTATTATGCAAACTTACCAAGAGTAGAAGCTTTGAATTTACGACACCTTTAATGTAAATGAGAATGATGATTTCATTTTACAGTTAGATGATATGTCACATCATAAGCGAAATTTGCAGTACCAGTTTCTGGGCTTCCCAGCGTTACCTGGTCAAAGTGAATGTCATGCTTACCTGGTTTAAGAGGCTGTAGGAAAGTCATGTAATCATGGCCTACTCCCTTGCTGGGACCAGCAGGTGCTCCACAGCTAGTATTGAGGGAATTACAATTATGACTAACTTTCCAGAATTCAAGGTTCAAGGGATGGGTTATATATGAGTAGATAGATTTTCTAATTGGTTTTCCGGTTGGTCTTCTCAGTAGTATGTATGCGGCTGCTCTTGGTATCGAGATTCTTTGCATTACTGCAGCTGAAAATGGTGAAAATACTGGCTTATACGTTCTTGGTTTCAACCATATAGGAGTTCCGTTTGCCTATGCAATGGGTTACTTACTTGCTACGTTCACTACTTTCGTGACAATTCTTGGTCGATACAAATATGCTTCAGGCGATAAAATTGATAATTGCTGTTCAGTATTAGAACAGGACAATAACAAAGACTTTCTGTCAAACGTTGTTATGACTTTCAAAGATTTTGGCTTGGGTTTAAGGAAACTAACGGAACTGCCAAAGCAGCCAAACCTAAGAGAGATACTGAAGACCAGCCTAGTAATATTAGTTACTGCTGAAACAGCATGTATACTTACTGCTGAAACAGTAGACTTGATATTTTACAAGCAAGCATTTTATCTGTCAATTCCTTTAGCTTTACTAGCTGGAGCATTTACAGTAGTGGCACCTGAAGCCTATAGAAAGATGATGAAAGAAGGCAGAAAGCGAATTAACTAAAGCTAACCTAGAATAGAATGGGTTGAACTCTGCAAAATAAGAGTGAAATGTGCATGTATCAGGGTAATTTACCATTAAAGTCTACGTTATAGCAACAATATTGAATTTCCCTACATCAGGTGTTACAGGTGCAAACAGTATGTAATTTATTGTCACTTCTGCTCTGTAATTACCGGATGTCGTAAACTTGTATGCAGCTTGTTCAACTCCCCAACCAGAATGAAGTCCTTGTTCAAATACACTTTTGTTGCTCTGGTCATAAATTACAAGGCGGTAATCTATGTGCTCTTGAATCTTATTTGTCTTTTCATTAATAAATTTAATTATAAAATGAGTCTGTTGTTCTTCTTGTCCTACTGCTACCTTTGGTTTAGCCGGATACCATGAGAGCTGTATGGCTACACTATCGTTTAGATTATTAGTCACAGCAGTTGTAGAAATATCATTTGAAGCAATAACGTTACCATGCATCCATGGGTAAGTGGGAGAAGAAAAACGATATGTACCTTCTTTTTCAAACTTATATGTAAATGAATTTTTAGGCTTGATGTCTCCAGATTCAATTACCTTCTTGTTTTCAATGCCGGCTGGTGTTGTTTCATTTCCGCTTGAAATTATTATTTTATGGTTAATATCATCCGCATTATACCACCCTAATTCTTTTCCTACTTGAATAGGGTAATACGTTACATCAAAAAATGCGGGATTGTTTTTATCGCTTGCCCCGGGGATAATTGTAATGGTATCTTGTCCTTGTATCTGTTCTGCATTCGCTAATACCGTTGTTGAGAACGCAATAGCTACTGCAAACATAGTAGTTGCAATAACACAAACAGCAATAATACCTGCTTTTACTGACAAGAAGGTTCTGGACACAAGTTTAACTTGTCGCATAATATTGTATATATATGCATTGAGGTGGGGCTGCATTATAATGCAGAATTAGTACCTTGTAATGGGATTAGGTATTAATTATCGCTAGCAGTTAATTTATTCTATAATTATGTGTTAGTGACTTCAGAAAGAGGAAAAGGAATGGTGTATTAACAAATGGTATATGAGAAATTAGCTCAATATGGTCCACTTTCCATAAGGATTCTAGCTGGAATTGCGTTTATGGTTCATGGTTTACCTAAGCTATCCAATATAGCAGGTACAGAGCACTTTTTTGCTAATATGGTTGGATTACCAGCAGCAATGGCTCTTCCTGTAGGTCTACTAGAAGTAATAGGTGGTGTTGCTTTGCTTGTAGGAGTGCTAACCAGAATAGCTTCTATTTTGTTTATAATAGAAATGATTGGCTCTACAATTTCTGCCAAGTTAACAAAAGGCTTTGTTGGTGGATATGAAGTAGATTTGTTACTGATGGCAATAGCAATTAGCCTTTTGCTGACAGGACC
>DATFDI010000148.1:0-17388 GCA_035252175.1 Nitrososphaeraceae archaeon | reverse complement strand
GCCAGAGAAGAAAGAATCTGATTTAGTATTTTCGGTATATCAAAATACACAAGCACCTGTTCCTAAGAATCTATACACTGAGCTTGTTATGTCATTTGGCAAGACACTGGACCGTATGAATAGAGGTGATAGAGAAGAAGGAAGCAATGGTAGACGCAGACAGATAACGCTTCACTCGTTCAGACGGTTTGTAAAGAGTACAATATCTGATTTAGGCTACGGTGATTATTCAGAATGGTTTATTGGACATAGTGGTTCAACATATTATAGAAAAACCGACAAAGAGAAAGCAGAGGTATTTGCTAAAATCGAACCATATCTGACGTTTCTGAATATCCACCAACTAGAAAGACAGGGTGCTGATATACAAAGTAAGGTGGAAGAGCTAGAAGATTTAAATCAATCATTGAGAAATCGTGATAAAATGAAAGATGATGCTATAGCACAATTGTCAGACCAAGTTATGGCTCTAACGGCTAGAATGCAAGAATTTGAAAGAAGGCAGCAACCATATGAGTAAGATAAGGATTTGGAGAATGCAAATACAATCAATTAATTTATAGCATTAGTGTTCTTTGGTTGTTCTAGTATGGGTATTCTATAGGCATATGTAGTAGAGTATGGATATTTGTCAACTACTCCCCATAATTCTTTTACTTTTCCATCTTCCTTATGGAAGAAAAAACTATCATATTTCCGTGTATCCTTAAAACTTTTTGATAAACTCAACTAAACAAGCATTGTTGATAAATTGTAAATACGCAGGAAGTTCACCTACTTTCTTTATTATATCGCCTACATCAAAAACTTGTTTTGGATTTTCATTCATTTCTGTTATTCTCTACTCCCATCTCAATTTGCACTTGACAATAATTAATCAATGGTGTAAACAATAAATCCAAGTTGTCAAATCTTTATTCCATATTAAATTGTTGGATACTACCTGTTCACAGTGATAAATTGCGTACATCCGTATTAAGCTGCTTCTCTAATGGCATAAAAAGCATTGTATGCTATTGTGGATATTAATATTAGATAACCGTATTATCAGACTAGCGTCTACGGACATTATGACAAGATATATGATATAGAAACAAATACAAACAAATCTGTATTTTAATAGCGTTTGTATTTTGCTACCTGTTCTATATAGGCATTGACAAAAAGAAGATACACAATATCCACAATCAGCGGGTTCATATTGTGTTTCCATCAGCCGCTGCTTCCTTAGATAGTTAGGTTTCCTGGAAACAGTAAATCTACTTGAAAGCTTGTGCATAATCTTTTGCAAATTGACTAAAAGTTATAGGTTTTTTACCTGTAACTTGCTCAACTGCCGGAGATATTTCTGATAGATATCCTGCTCTAGTGACACCAAATAATTCAATCATTGAATTTATAGTCCATTCATCTGCACCCATATCTCTCATTCCTTTACGAGCATCTTCGTCTGATATATTTACGTAATTTACTTTTTTTCCTATACTGCTGCTTTATTTGAGTTGACAGTTCATTTATCTTATTTTCAAGCGAAGCAATAGCCTGTCTGAGTTCTCGTATCTCTGAATCTTTTTCTTTCGACTCCGTTGAATCCGTTTCATGGGTCGTATCGGCTTTATTCCAACCCTGCTTCTACTTGAAACATTTTATATAATCGGGATAGGAAAAAGAGAAAACTGTATCCATAGAAAAACCTATGGCAGGAAAGGTACTGCCATTAACAACCCAATAGCGGAAAACCATCATATAGGCGAAAAAATGTAGATGGGTAGTTTAAGAGATTAACTCATTTTTTGCTCAAGCTTTTGTGGTGTGAAGGTCACCTTTGATATCATGGAAGGATTGACCATGACTATCATCTGGATCGCAGATGGGGACGTGGGGGTTGCATTTAGCGTATGCAGATGTGGCCATCGTCGCGAACCCTACAGATGCTACTGCTCCTACTGCTGCGATAATTGCAACTATTGTTAATAGTGCCGTTGTTTTCATTATAGTAGAGTCAAGGTGCGTTTAGATAATCATTTCTGAGGAAAAAATTATTGTTATATCATTAATCAGTAAATTTAACCCTCAGGATATCAAGCACCTAGCAATAAGTTCCCTCATCTCAGCAAAGTCAGCCATCCTAGGTAATTCTTGCAGGTAAAATCTCTACTAAAACAGGAGTGTTAGGACCATTTGGTTCTGCTGTTATTACAGGATTGGTGTTTGGCCTAGGATTTGATACTGCTACTCAAATATCTGCAATTACGCTATCAGCTATAGCTTCTGCAACCCTTGGAGTACAAGTTGCATTAATTTTAGCTGGATTTTTCGCCATGGGTATGATTCCAATAGATACTCTAGATAGTTCTGCGTTCAGCTTTTGCAAGAATATTTCATACGCATGGTATTTCTTCCTCACTTTTTATATATACACTGGTAGATTGAAAGAAAACAATCAATCTCCTCCTCCGTCTTTTGATAGTGAACAATTCAAGACTGAACAACATCAAAGATGGGATAGTGTTGCTGAAGCCTGCTCATTAGGCTATAAAAATAGTGCAATACAAGTCAATTTAGTTCAAAATTATATTCCACTTTGCTTTTTGATTTCTATTACAATTCCTGAGTATATAGCAGCATTCAGAATCACGCCTAGTCGTTCTGTATAAGAACTTCTTATAAGCAAAATTACAATATTACCTTTGATAAAACAGTTGGCAAGCATGCAGAAAAAAAGCTTAGATTCTTCGCCAGATGAAACACGAACATTTGAGAAAGGAAAGATTGAACTTGCAAAACTTGGTGATGTGACTATTGGAAGAGCAACTCTGGAACCAGAATGGAGTTGGGAGAAATGTGTAAAGCCACTAGTCAATACAAATAGCTGCCAAGCACCACATACGCAATATATGGTATCAGGACGAATCAAAGTTGTAATGGATGACGGAAAAGAAGAAGAGTTTGGTCCTGGAGATGCTCTTGTTGTCCCGCCTGGACATAATGCATGGGTTATAGGGAATGAACCTGTAGTTGCAATTGATTTCACAGGATTAGCAGATTATGCTAAGAAACAATAGTGGTAGTTATCTCTGGTGAGGTTAGACCATTCCTTTATATTTTTGATATAACACGTAAAATTCAAGTTTTGTCTGCTGATGACAAAGCTTCATTATTTTATTGCTACTTTACCGTATATTGACTTTATTGAAAGTATTGTTGCAAAAGAAGAATTAACAGGGTCAGCCCTGTGACGGCAATTAATATCTAACTTCTTTCTCCGTTCAAAAAAAGTCTGAATTGAATATGAAAACTTGAAATATTTACGATTGTCTTGTTATTATCATTTACATATTTTTGTCTTCATCTGCAGATAATTATGTTAACACAGGTTTATACCCTATATTGTGCATATACTGACCAGAGAAATGTTATCCAAAGAAGATGCGTTATTAGAGCAAGATAGCATTACTTGCAAACTATGTAACGAAAAATTTGAAAGCCTGGGCGATATGCAACATCATGTCTTAACAGAACATATGCAAAAGGGAGACTATCAAATTCCATTAGAAAGGTAGTGGATAATCTCAAAGCATCTCAGTTTCTATATCTCTAGCTCTCTGTTCTCTTAATTCCTCATATCATTTTATCCTTCCATTCCTCTTGGAATTGCTATAAATAGTCCTATCAAATCCAAAAATCCAAGAACTGTCTCTGCAATATCAAATATCATTTCTTTGTACTTTTCCTTATCGTACTTAAATCCACAGAAATCGTATCATTAATTAATCAGAAAACAAGATGTGTATATGGCCAACACTGTTGTCAAATCACTATTTTTAAGGTTAAAGATGATATATACTTTAATAACCTTCTTTGATTGTAGTATTTGACAACTACCAGTGTTTTGGGAAATGAAGCTTAATGAAATCGTTCTAATATTTAGATTTTGTAGGCATATCTTGGCAGCTCCTCTATGGGAAAGTTTATACGTTATTCCAACCATAACAAATCTAACCTACAGAAAAAATAACTATTATGATGACCCTGCAGGACCTGTTCGTGGAGCAATGGCAGGATATTTCCTCTGTAAAACCGTTATCGACAGGAAATCATATAATTAAGTATCAAGAGAGTGTCATCAACGCGTTAGATAGTACAGGTAATGACAAACGTATAAGTGGACTTGAATACCATATTCAAGTGGAAAATACCACTAGGCCATAAAGAGACAGCAAATTTAACATCTTCAAGGGGATTAATCTGGCAACTATGATTAGGTTAGCTTTTTCCTGTCGGGATTTATTTGTCAATAGCTAACATACTTAATCCATACAGAATGCATTATCAATAAGTATCTAGTTTGTCTTTAATGTTTAGAACTGCATATATTCATTATACCATTGTTATCCATTAAGCATGCTCTGCTTAGAACATCTCAGTAATATACAGTATAAATGAATCCATTGATCTTTTCTCTTAGCTTTATCATATTCTTTTTTGTCCTACCATGTGTTTTCATATTATGCTCTGCAATATTTCTTACAATTTCTTCCTCAGTCTCACCTGTTACAATATAATCGCAGTAGTCGTAACATCCAACTTCACGACAAGATAGTAGTAGTTGTTTTGTCATAACATGTAGTGTAATGTAATATCATGCTATTGTAATTTAGTAAAAATGCATTATGATTTATACAAACAAGATGATATGACTTACACACGTGATTTTAGGGCTTGTATTGTAATTAGTTAACAGTCATCATAATCATTACTTATTGCCAAAACCTGCTAGACTTCCTATACCAAGGCCTATCCCAATCAAAGAAATAATATCAAAGTTTGAGATAGTTTGAAGTCCTATTACATTAGTATTACTTAGTACTCCTATATAGAATACTCCAATTCCAAACACAATACTAAGAAGATCGACAAGAGCAAATTTCGTTGCCTGAGCACGATTTGATAGGCGGTTACTTTGTTGGATTTTCTTAGCCTTTATGGACATTGCCTCCAAAGGATTATCTTTAGTATAATACACCCGAGTCAAATCTTCTGCATTACTAAGTTTTTCATGATCCCCGAACAATATTCTGTACTTATTATCAGTCCTTCTTCTGTCTGAAAACCTTCCTAACTCCCATGTACCTATTGAAATTAATGCACCAGTAGTAACCCATAATATGGCGATTAGAATCAGCGGATTAGTAGAAGCTGAAAGTGGAACTGAAATCATATCTTGACCAATCAACAAAATAAACCAGCCATTGAATCTTCCTAGGTCTTTGCTATCTTGGACAGCTAGGTCCACCTTAGTCGGATTCGCTGATAATCCGGATAGAATAATTGTGCCAGGTCGAATTGATATATTAGTAGCTCTTACCGAGTGCCCATCTTGACTATATAGATCGGAAACAAAGGCTTGAGCCTGGCGAATATTATTTGAAATGGCAAGTCCATAAATGAATATTGAAGATGATTGACCCTGATTATTCTGCAGCGTGAACGTAAGTTTCCCATCACCGATTTTATATATAGTATTATCTTCGCCAATTGAGAGGGTGTAAGACTGTGTATGAGAAGTCGCTTGGTTGGTTAAGCTAGGAATTACACCGGCCGCAAGTATAGCTACAGTGACATAGCATGGAATTACAACGAATAGCTCACGATACTTGTACCACCTTTTGTCATCACCTGCCATGTCTTACTTTTTTTCACCTATTTAATTTACTTGATGTCATCTTCTACCAGCACCTGAGAGTCACTTCTATGAGTATCATTGCTACGTTAGTTAGATTAACATAATAAATGAACTTTATCCTTTTATTACTATCATTTACATATCCTACTGCTGCCTTCGAAATGATAAAACTTCAATGCCAATCTAAATGCATCAAATATATCGTTATAAGATGTTGCTTCTTTATCTAATACACCATCATTATCTACTGCAGTTCTAAGTGATGTTATTAGTTTGTCATACCTATCTGGATTGATGGCAATTCTTCCGCCATCATTTTCGATTATCATCTTGCAATGACCTAGCATGGCTTTGTGTTCTTTGTTAAAATTCACAGGAATTACTTTCATGTCTGCAAGAGCAGATTCATCTCCAAATCCTTCTGACCTGTATCTGGCAATTACTTTATCATAGTCTGCATCCTCACCTATCTGAAGCTTTAGCGATCTAATAAAAGATGGATTAGCACCATCAATATACACTTTATCTACGTTGTATTTGGTCATTAATCCATATACCATAGATAGCATCTCATTATAATCAGGTCTATGATATTCTTCAGCATATAGTATCTGTACTATTCCATCTGCATATCGCGTTATTACAATACCAAATGCAGAGCTACCATATGCCGGATCTATACCCATGGATGTAGAAGTAAATATTGATTGATTGAGATTATCAGGGTCATATTTCCTTCCTTTCTCAATTGCTGCTTCAATATCTTTTGTGTGAAAGACATTGCCTATCTTACCAAGATATTTGAGATTGTATTCTCGCTCAAACGAAGGTGATTGCTTGGCTTTTTTTATCTCATCTGCAGAGTATATCTTGCCAATACCATAAGTATAATCTAGAAGTATTCGTTTGTAAAGACAAGTATCTTCAGATTCTTTCTCTATCCTCTCAAACAGACCTTCAGGTGCATTTGGTGTACTGACCATCACAATGTGAGGATTTGACTTGGCAATGTATCTCTCAGAAACATCTCTAGCATCTTGCTGCTGCCCAGGAGGAAAGAAATCAGCTTCATCTAATAGTATGAAAGATACATTTGGTAAACCACGCATTGCGTCTAAATGGTGCGATGGAAATGCTTCTATCTTTACATTATTTAGTTCTATTATCGTCTCTCTTGTATCAAAAACAATAGCTGCAGCAATTCCCTTGCCACTTGCAAAGAGCTTTTTCATCCTGTCAATTAGAGCAATAGCTAAATCTATTCTAGGACCAGTAACTATACACATTTGAGAGCCTGATAACGTATTATCCTTTAAGCATAGCCAGGCCATGAACCGAAGCATAAATTCTGATACCCCAAGCCCTGTAGCTTTCTTTATCCAAAGATGTTTGTTACTAATTTGGGTAACTAGAGAGTCAAATATTATTTGTTCATAGTCATGCAGAGGCTTGTCAATTCCATCTTTTTGCGGCAAACCAATAATATGGTTAAAGCAGCAATCTCCGATAGTTTTCACAGCTTTTTGTTTATGCTGCTGTCTGTCCCATATCCAAAATGGTTTTCCTTGCAATCTTTCAAATAATCTAAGTTGCTGCGCTGTTTCTAAGCTAAGTCTTTTCTTGAGGTCTTTGAACGTCAATCGATACAATTTGTTATGGAGCAATTAGCTTTAGCTTTTTCTGCTAATTACAACTCTGCAGCAGCTAATGAATAGCTTGGTATATCTTTAGTATAAAGGCAGTTACACTACTATTAGATCATATTGAAAAGTTTTTTAGTCATTTCAAGAGCAGCTTAGGCTATCAGAGAATCTAATGTGTAAATGCAAGTCAAAGAAACATGTTGTTATTACTTCAAGTATAGCCATTATTTTCTTGTTATTAATAATATTGTCATCGTTATTATTTTTGTCACTGCCACAGCTATCGTTTTTGCCCTTGACTCCTTCCTATGGAGAGGGATCTGCTACTTCATCACCAGCTTTTGAACTTCAAGAAGTAACTAATGAAAATCATACGTGGGTTCAGACTTATGGAAATAATGATACTGGCCTCAAATCGAATTATACAGATATACAAGCAGTTAATTACAGAAGTGATGGGAAAATTCTAAATGTCACAATGTGGTTGGCATCTGGCTTTAAAAACAACTCTTCTCCAGTATATAATCAACCATTCAGAAAGATTGTTTATGGAATGCTTATCGATGCCGATTCTAATACAAAAACAGGATATAATGGGGCTGATTATGATTTTTATGTTGAAGTAGCCAGTGGAAGATTAAGTGGGTATCTTTATCAGCTATCATCAACTGGTGGCTACAGACTTTTAGGATCAGTAGTAAATCTTACACAAGAATTGGTTGACCCAAACGCTCTGCGAGGCTCTGCTGCGTTGGATTTTGACCTTGGCAGCATAGGTTATCCTAGCAGATACGATTTACTATTCTATACAGCAGAATCTTACAAGTCCAATGAAGTCAGGCAATTTACGAGCTGGGTGAACATACCTCCGCCTAGCCTAGAAATGATCACCTCACCAAACAATGTAGCAATAAGGCAAGGACAAGAAATGCTAATTCCCGCTAGAATAAAATCAACTACTGGCTTTTCTAATGATGTTATTAATATAACTCTAGCAGGTAATAATAATAATTATTATTATTATGATACATCGTCAGGTTTTAACTCAAGTGATATACATGTAGCGGTACAAAGAAATCAGCCACCTTTATTTAAAATAGGTGTTCCTCAACAAACACCATTAGGGATCTATACTGTACCTTTGATTGTAACCATACGGGAGCCATCCATAGCTACACTAACAAAGCCAATATCCATCAACACAACACGTGGTTCAATAGATCCTGAATTTGAATTATCTAAAAAATATCCAGCAGTTGGTTACCTAACCAAACCCATAAATTTTACAGTAACAGTGATACCACCTATGACCATTAGCGAACATTTCAAAGATTTTTGGGGAACCTATGGACAGTTCATAGGTTTATTCGCCGGTGGATTTGTAGGTGTATTTGCCAAATCACTATTTGATAGAAGGAAAAAGAAACACGAGGAACATGAGACAACATAGACATGTCTCATTCAGAAAACCTGATTTATTGTCATTTTAGTTTCCTCTTCCTGCTCTTCTTCTAACTGATCCTCATCTTCATTATAATCAGGTTCGTTTGATTCTTCTTTATTATCTTCACTGGATGACTTTATGTTACCATTGGATTTCTGAGATACAAACCTAATAGCATCATCAACCACGGTAGCATTAGTAAGTAAATCCATCTTTATAGAATAACACTCTTTTGCTAATGACAATGCTTGTATCTTTTCTCTCTTGTCTTCTGTATTAGCTGCAGTATTCCATGCTTCTTTTGTTATTGCATTTAACCCAACAAGACATTTCTCATATTCTTCTGGCAATCTTTCGTCAATGTATTTTTTGATGTTTGTTTTTGCTTGATTTCTTAGATATGAAAGATCTCTATTGACTGTGCCTAATCCAATTTGTAATGTTTGAGATATCTCCCTTTGACTGTACCCTTTGCTGCAAAGTTCTTGCACTTTGCCTCTTCTCCATTGTATTTGTTGTTCTTGATGTTCCACATCTGAGTTCAAACGTTTCATTTCCTATGCATGATTTTAATTGGGTGTTCCATTTTCACACTTGAGAGGTAACGCAAGTCCATGGTTCAATTGTTGTATATGGTAAGCGAGCTTTAAGCATTTCCTCATTTCATTTATTTGCGCATTCAGATGAGTTTTATTGAAATGAGCTATATTGATTTCCATAGTGTTATTACTGATAATAATATTAATCATCTTATTTACCATAAGTGAGCACATTTTATTGATCCTTTTAGATTTGTATACTTTCATTATGCATGATAAATAAATGGGAATTATGAGACATTAGTATCAATTACTACCAACCATGCTAAACTTCAAAAAGCTGGAACACTAGGTGAAACATTTGATGATGTGCTTAAGAGACTGTTAAGTGAACACTCAGATTTTGACAATATTATCTTGCTATTCAAGATTGTTGGGGATAAAAGACATATTCATGTAAAAAACCCGATGTACTATTGGACTTCGGAAAATTATGACGTATTCCTTAGGAAAATATTCGAGGAGATAAATTGGCATGATGAACTGAGAGAGAACATTTTGAAAAGGATTGCTAAAAATGAAAGATGGTATAAAGAAGTGCAAAAATACCATGATGGAATGAGGGAGGAGAAGTATCATTGATTCCAGAAGGATACGATTTAATTGGTGATGAGTACGTAAGAAAGATCCCTACTTTACTAGAAAAAGAAATCAATCAGCATGTAGAGACCAATATTACTTCATTTTTTGATAAAGTGGGTTATAGGATAAAAAAGATTCCAACTACTCCAAATCAAGGAATCAGAACGGTGGATTATGAATACGATGACGTAGGGATACAAGCCTTGCAGTTTATTATCTTCCAGTGACGCCTATGTATCTATATAACATGAACAAAGAAGAAAGACTTTCCTGCTATTAGTCTAGATAAGTTTGGCTTGTACATAGATATTACGCTTAAGGTGACTTTGTTTTCAGCTCAAGGTTCTTATTCGCTGTTATATAGAAAGCCTGTTTATTAGAATGAAGAAAACAACGGTATTATTATGTGACAAATGCAAAATGAATGAAGTTGAAATCTATAATGATAATGCTAACTGTTGCATATCATGTTGGTACGACATGACAGATCCTAACATATCATAATCCAAGATATGCACAATCTATCCATCCAATTTACTTTGACAGGCATAAAATATACATTTGATTGTATCTATTCACACTTGGTAGTTGTGGATAGACTTGAGTGATAAGTCTACTTCCAATTGAATTGGGATAAGACAAAAGCTCAACGAGGTTTCCAAATTCCACCTCATTTGACTCCACGCTACCAACCAACTAATCAACTAATCAACCATTTTACCAACATCAGATCGAAAGTCATATTAGAACAGTAATGCAGTAGTTATTGTTCTTGTGGAAAAAAATGTTATTATTTATGGATTTAAGATCAAATAGATAAATAGATAGAGGGGATATAATAGAGGGCATAGTCTTCTCGAAAATCAAAAGTTGTTTGAACGACTCCTTTTATACCACAGATGATATTCTATTATTGAAACGAGATCAATTTCTAGCTATGAGTTAGAAAATCGTGGACAGGAAAGGAATAGAAGACAGTCTAACAAGTGGGATATAATTAGCACACAGCATAAAAACGAAACATTTGGGAAACTACATGTACAAGCAAAGAAAAAGCAAAGAAGTAATATCTCGTATCATAAAGAGAATGAAAATGAGAATACGCGAACTACTGCACTAGCAGAAAGAAGAAGGGTTCTGATTTGTGATGATGAAAGAGATCTATTATTCATGTTTACAATCGCCCTGCAAGAAAGTTATGAAGTACTGACTGCAAAGACAGGAGAAGAGTGCATAAAATTGTACTTTGATGCAAAAAATTCAGGAAGAAAGATTGACGTGATACTATTAGATTACAGACTAGGTGATACAAATGGCTATCATGTAGCTCATAAGATAAAGGAGTTAAATGATGTTAAGATAATTATGATTACTGCATTTTATCTAGAGCATGACATCAAAAGAGAGCTGGAAGAGAATGAATTGGTTGTAGACATAGTTCAAAAACCAGTTGACATTGATTTGTTGACTGCAAAGATAGCAGAATGCACTAAATATTAAAGATATGTCTTCTTATGATATCTATTAGCAATTGAATGCAACTGTCACTTTGAATGATTGTTAATGGTTAGCGTGAGCTTTATCCTTTTGTTTGTTATCTGTAGCTTGGCATAGTGTGTCTAGCATGGCATCTACATCCGCACCTTCTAACATCTTCGATATCGATTTTACATATATCATGATGGCTCGTAACGCAAGCAAGACTTAGCGCTGTTTGTTTGTTCATTTCGTTCATAATGATATGATGGTGATTTAAAGCAGCTTATAAACAGCATAAGGCAGCGGGGCTCCTCTCGTTCGCTGCTGTTTTGGAGAGTAACATGGTAATAGCTTAGGAACCCTGTACTAGGAAATACGTTGTACTGATGTAATATATAACAAGATCATTATGCAATTATTATTTGTACTTTATGCAAAATAATTAATTACTTGCTTATTCAGTTCTATGCTTGCATTCCTTGGTTATGCTAGCAGTTGAAGTTATAATTTTACCACACCGATAACATTTTCTGATAGCAGGTACTAGACGAAATGAACGTTCGTAGCCATCAAGATAGACATAACCATGGTTTGATAGTTCTTCCTTGACTTCCTTGATTTCCCAAACTGGTTCAAGGTCAAGTGGCTTGGTCGGTGGTGCCGTCGCTACCATTCTTTCCAGATCCTCGACTATGCGAATGTAGGTCTTGATAGGATCTCTATGCATATAGTTAAAACACCGATTGCTTACCTGCTTCTTTGTCTAGCTGTTCGTCTACTCTGTCCAAGGGTGTCAAATCCTTGGCACCCTTGTCACCAACTGTCAAACCTTTGGCATTTGGTAAATTCTTGTTCTGTTGCTCTTGCTTGCTTCTAATAAATTCTAAAGCGCTGTCTATTGTGGTTGCGTTTGATAACAGTTCGAGCTTTGTTAAGTGGGTGTCTTTGAATAGTTGCATTGCTGCAAGCTTTTCTCGGTTGTCTTCTGTCTTCTGCATTATAACAAATGCATTTTTGAGTATTGTATCCAAGGCTGCAAGACATATCTGGTATTGCTCTGGTAGGTGCTGCGTTGCGTACTCCTTAAGGTTCTCTTTGGCTTTACTGCGTAGGTATTGCACATCAGTGCCAATCAAAGCTGTAGATACCTGCAGTTCACGAGCTATCTCTGTGTATGTCAGGCCTATACCTCTTAACTCTACAACTTTATCTCTATGCCATTGTATCAAATCAGCTCTATCTTTCGTGCTCAAATTTCCAGTTTTTTCCTTCGTAAATATTTATGGCTTCCAGAAATTTAGCTCTATCTATCTTCCAGTATCATCTTGCAATGGCCTAACATGGCCTTGTGCTCTTTGTTGAAGTTGACAGGAACTATTTTCATATCTTGAGTCCCATCTCCAAACCCTTCTGATCTATATCTGGCAATTGCTTTATCATAATCTGGGTCTTCGCCTATCTGCAGTTTTAGCGATTTTATGAAACTGGGCAATAATGGCAACAATGCCATATTTTTTATAGTCTTATTCGCAGATTCTGCTGTTTATGCCAGTCCTTAAACATTTGCATATGAAAACTTCTCTGTCACGACACTTTGTGACATGATTCTACTATAGACAAATGCTTGGTAGCTTCGGCTTCATTCTCACGGCAAATGAAGAAGTCAGGATAACATTGTGTACGCTTTTCGCCACGGAACTCGAAAGTGAAACACCATTGCTCGCGTGATTTACTAAGTGCTTGTGCATTCCCGATCGCTGCTGTAAACATCAAACCTGTAACTCCTAGTACTATGAAAATTGCAAGCATACCAGTTTTTGTTTGTGCCATGAAGGAACGATATATAGAAGAAGGTTCGATATAAGGAAAAAATAATATAATTCTACATTCTAAGACCGCAACCTATCAATATTGGATAGGCAACTAGGTAACAATTCACAGTATATGAACATCAAGATTGTAATTGCTTCCCTTCTGTGTAAGACGTAGTACATAACATAGGAGATGAAATCCTATAACAATATGTGTGGGAATTTGACATCTTTATTCAAATAATTAAACATTGTTAGCCATATTGCGGAGAATTTATAAAACTAATTCAAATATGATTATATCGATAAGGTCAGTAGTAATAGTATTACTGGCATCAATTGTAGCAATCACAATCATTACGACCCAAACCTTCGCAAATTCAGCGTCAGCAGTTGCAACTAACACTAACAGTACATCCTCTTATTCTTCTTCTCCCACCATGAATATCCGTTCTAACATCCAGACAGATTTCAATCCAAATGCAACATATCCAAAAATATCTAAATTTGCATATATTGATCCTTTTGGGCTGGTTATTGGTCACTGTGAAATTGGAAAGATAGTGCTAGTTGCACCATTTGCAGCATGTAGAGGTGATGAAGGATTCCCTATTCATGTTGGAGACTATTCCAATATGCAAGATGGTGTAATTTTACATTCTCTTGAAACAATATCCCATGGCAAGAGTCTGGACGATAGAAGATATTCAGCGGAAGGAGTCCTTTTGAAAGCAAATGATACTGGATTTAAGAATGGTTTTGCTATATATGTTGGTGATAAGGTCAGTTTGGCACATGGAGTACAGGTTCACGGACCTGCATATATTGGAAATGACACATTTGTAGGTATGAAGAGCTTGATCTTCAATGCGAAAATTGGAAATAGAGTGGCGGTAGGAGTGTCTAGCACTATAACCGATGGTGTCACAATCCCTGATAATAAATTTGTACCACCTGGAACTATTATAACTACACAAGCCCAGGCAGATGCATTACCATCTAGAATTGGTAGTCCGTATGAGGCGATAAATAATGCTGTTCTTCATGTAAATCAAGAGCTTGCAAAAGGATACAATGCTCAGACTATTCAAAGATTAGCTACAGAGATGGAAGATGTACTAGAGGAGGAAGAGATGCTTCAAACAGGGAGTCCAACAGGAAATCCAGATGCAAGAGTAGCAGTAGGAGGACAGTAAGATACATCATTCTATGATGCAACAACACTCTTTTTTCTTGTACAGAAAAATCTTCTGGGTCGTTATAAAGTAGATATTTTACCCCGTAAATATTATGGTGTCCAGATTTTTAGCTTTATCGAATACAGTAGTCCCATTGCAGCTGCTAATCCTTGAAGATCCTTAATAGGAAGCAATTGAACATACCTTCGTGCACACAGATAAAATACTATGTTTGCCATTATCAATATTCTTAGTATCAGCAGCCGTAGTGATGATGATAATAGCTTTTGGAATTAGTTCGACTCTATATTCTTCACTTAATACTACCGTTATCTCTTCAGCTTATGCAACGCCATTATACAGAGGCCAAAAAGTGAGCAGTATCGATAGCAATCAAGGTAATAACACTATAACAAAATCATCACCAAACATATTTCCAAATGTAAAGACCAGTTTTGTATCCAATACTACATATCCACATGTAGATCATTCAGCTTACATCCATCCTTCTGCAGTACTTATTGGTGATTGCTATATAGGTAAAAAAGTGCTTGTTGCACCATTTGCAGTATGTAGAGGTGATACTGGAATTCCTATTTATGTTGGAGATTTTTCAAATATACAAGATGGTGCCATTATTCATGCAGCTCAGACAATGAAAAATGGTACTTATATTGATAATAAGAGATTCTCTCAAAGTGGTGAGAGATTATTGGCAAATGACACCAGATTCAGTAAAGAAGGATATGCTGTATATATTAGCGGTAATACAACTCTAGCACATGACTCTTTAGTTCATGGACCTGCATGGATTGGAAATAATACTATGGTAGGTATGAAAAGCATTGTATTTGATGCCAAAGTGGGTAATAATGTCGTCATTAGACTAGGAAGCATTGTGACTGGAGTAAGGATAGCAGACAATAAACTTGTACCTATTGGAAGCATCATAACAAATCAAACACAAGCTGACAAACTGCCGTCAGCAATAGGAACTTCAAGCCAGAATTTAAATCAGGCGGACCTACTGAATAGCCAAGAGCTAGCTGAAGCTTATAGAAATGAAGTGATTAAAAGATAGAAACTCCATAAATCCTCCTTCTACGACAGTATCTACATATACGCTAATGCAAAACAAATGCCTTGACATATAGTATAGTATCATATATCAATGCCTAATTGTTACTATCTATGCTAGATCTCTTGAGATGCACAAGTACTATGCGTATGGTATAAGAAACAGCTTTGGGATTGCATTTGATCCCGTAACTGCTAATTTATGGCAGACCGAGAATGGACCTGATGTATATGATGAGATAAACGTAGTAAAGCCGGGATTTAACAGTGGATGGATTAAAGTTATGGGTCCGCTATCGAGAAACGAAGGTGTTAATATTGCTGATGAACTATCTAATTATCCTGGCTCTCATTATGCAGATCCTGTATTTAGTTGGAAAAATCCTGTAGCTGTTACAGATATAGAATTTATGAAGTCGTCAATACTAGGACAAAAATACAAAAATAACATTTTTGTTGGCGATTATAATAATGGTAACCTATACTATTTCGAAGTCAACAATACCAGAACAGGAATAAAACCGCAGGCTGGATTATCAGCTTTGGTAGTGGATAATGATAACCAACTATCGGCAGTAACATTTAGTACAGGCTTTGGCGCAATTAGCGATATAAAGACTGGACCAAAAGATGGCTTTCTATATATCTTATCAATCAATGATGGAACAATCTACAAAATTGTACCATCATCTATCAAATGATTTTGGCAATATGCAACTGTAGCATTAGCTTGTAAGTTCTTCCTAAAGTTCGGATTGTTATTCCTACTCCTTGCTGCAAAGCTCTTGCACTTTATCTCTTCTCCATTGGACTTGGTTTTTGCTGTTCCATACTCAAGCTCAATTGTTCCATTCCTATGCATGATTTTAAGTAGGTGTTCCATCTTCACTCTTTACAATATATTGGAATTAATTAGCTTTATCGTTTACTGGATGATACACAGCAATATACCTCTACGGCCTCAGATCTACCCAGGCCAATCTTTTAGGTTTGAATGGAAATAAAACTGTGACAATCTACATCTAGTCACAACTTATCTACTAAGTAGTTCGTGTGCTATCATTATTTGACTCACACTACTGGATCTTAGCTCTACTACATTTGATCTTCTCCATTCTACCAGATCAGTTTGTGCTTAAATTTCTCCGTGTTTTCCTTCATGAATAGTAAGGGGTGCGGATTTTTAGCTTAACCAAGGCTGTTATTATAAACATAGAAAAGCGATTATGATCATTATTGAATTAATGGGAAAAATTGGCCTAGTTTTACTTTCGCTATCACTAGTTATCGGATCTATAGTACTGCCAATGAGCATAGCCAATAATAGAGCAATGCCATTTGCATTTGGTCAATTAACAAATGCTGCTATGTTGACTGCATCTACAGCAGCTGCTAATAGCAACGTCACAAGTAATAGCGCCACCAATGCAGGATTACAAATCAAAAGAGATGTCAATTATTTTGATAGTAGTTCTGGTTACCTGGTTTATCCAACTTCGGCTGCAACTACTGCTGGCATGAAACTTCCAGCAGTAATAATGGTACACGAATGGTGGGGAATAAATGATAATATAAGAAGCATGGCCAATACGCTTGCTAAGCAAGGCTACGTAGTATTGGCAGCTGATCTGTTCAAAGGTCAATCGGCTAAGGAGTCAAATCAGGCTATGCAATTAGTAAAGATAGTAAGTGATAATCCTGGACAAGCTATATTGAACTTACAATCAGCAGTAAAGTATCTAAGTTCCCTTCCTTTTGTTGATAGTTCTAAAATAGCTTCTATTGGTTGGTGTTTTGGTGGAGGACAGGCTCTGCAGTTAGCATTGCATAGTCAACAGCATCCACTGGTTGCAACTATATTATACTATGGAACTCCATTGGTAACAGAT
>DATFDI010000147.1:0-4231 GCA_035252175.1 Nitrososphaeraceae archaeon | reverse complement strand
ACTTCCTTAAAGTATTTCTCCAACCCTGCCGGGGAAATAACTAGTGCCTTTCCACCTTTTGAACCTGATTGATATTTGTGTGGAACACCTTTTGGAATAAATACAAATTCTCCAGCTTTAGCATGAAAGGTGCTTTCATCACATTGTATAGTATAATTGCCATCAAGTACATAATATGCTTCTGGGGCCTTTGGATGGATGTGAAGTGCAGGACCTATATTAGGTGGATGAGTCATCTCTATTAAAGAATACTTTCCTTCAGAATCTACGAATTAAGTCTTCAAGAATATACTTATCTAGAAACCACTTCAATCTTTCAATGGTTGATGGAATCTTGTAATACTGGATGCATTAGGTACGAGTGGAATTAGTAGACAAGATCTGACTGGTCTTCCTATCCTCTTATTACTATCAAGGCCAGCTCATCAGTACCAAAAGCTGCTGGCATGATGTTACAATACAATGTAAGATATTATTGATAATGCATGTCTAATCATCCAATAGATGTGAACTTTGATAATGATTTCCACAAGTACCATGTAGCAATAGACCTATAGGGTTTCCATGGTTGAGCAATAGCTAACATAGTAGCTGGCTTTGGAAGTTCTGGTAATGAATATAGTTTCTGCATGGCTTTCCGTATGCCGAGATCTGTTACAGGTAATACATCCTCCCTTCCAAGACAAAATACTAAAAACATCTCTGCTGTCCACCTTCCAATTCCTTTCACCTGCTGTAATGTGCTAATAACTTCTTCGTCTGTCATCGATCGTAATATATCTAAATTTAATCTTCCATCTTCAATCTTGGATGAAAGATCTTTTAGATATTCTATTTTTTTGCTTGACAGTCCAACTTTAGATTTTAATTCTACATCCTGACTTGATAGAATTTGTATAGGTGTAGGCATTACCCCATTATAGTATTTGATAAACCTTTCATAGATAACCGTCGCAGCCGTTCCAGCAAGCTGCTGAAAGATTATAGATTCAACCAGGGATTGGAATGCATTATTACGTACCTTAATTGAATATTGTCCAACAGCTTTGATCACTCCGGCAAGTTGTGCATCTACGTTTGAAAGATACTTTACAGGATCACTACTCACAGGCTTATTCTCATTAGGAGAAATTTTAACTATTAATGATCGTTATTATCTGTATACACCGCTTAACGTTGATCCATGTCTTTTGTAGTGTAATAGATTGAAATAAGACAGGTACTAATTTAAACTATTGAAAGCCTCTGCTACAGTTAACCTTCCCTTACATAATGGACATGCTCCAGCGTATCTAGTCAGACGGATGGTTGCACTTTCGTATGCAATATCAAAAATAATTGTAGATGAATATGGCAAGCATGAATTTTTGAAAAGATTAGCTGATCCTCTATGGTTTCAAGCTTTTGGATGTGTTTTAGGATTTGATTGGCATTCCTCAGGTGTTACAACAGTAGTAACAGGTGTATTAAAACAGTCATTAAAAGAAGATGTCCATGGAATTTCTATAGCTGGAGGAAAAGGCAGCAAATCTACAACTACGAAAAATGATATTCCAAAGCTTGCTGAAAGACATTACAATCTAACTTCTGCTAAAATTGATAATTTATTATATGCAAGCAAAATGACAGCAAAAATAGATAATGCTACAATACAAGATGGTTACTCATTATATCATCATGTCATTCTGTTTGATGGAGAAGGAAACTGGACTGTAGTGCAACAAGGAATGAATCCTACTGATAGAATGGCAAGGAGATATCACTGGATTTCAGATAATCTAAAGACCTTCGTTTCTGAACCGCATGCAGGAATCATAAGCAAATGTAAAATTCCAAATACTCTTAATATGACATCAATTGATTCTGAAGAAAATAGAAAACTGTGTGTAGAATTGGCAACTGGTAATATTAACAACCTAAAATCATCCATATACAAAATAACTACAACAAATAAAAGAACGGAAGACAAAACTTTGGATTGTTGGACTCCGACATATAATGTAAATAGCAAACATATAGTAAATAATAACAATAACAATGATGATTTGACTGAACATTATGAAATGCCTCGTAGATTAGACTGGAATGTCTTTAGAAGGATATACGATATTCAACCACAAAATTATGAGCAATTAGTTTCCATCTCTGGCGTAGGACCTGGAGCCATAAGAGCACTTTCACTTATTGGCGAGATAATTTTTGAAACAAAAGCCTCTTGGCAAGATCCAGTCAAATATAATTTTGCACATGGTGGTAAGGACGGTGTTCCATATCCAATTGCACGTAAGACCTACGACAAATCTATAACCTATCTTTCATCTGCAATAGAAGGTGCAGAGATAGAAAGAGAGCAGAGAATTGGAGCTCTGAGAAGACTTGCAGAATATTCTGCAAGGATGTTCAATGAACATTGATGGGCTTTGACCATTCTTTGTTATGATGGATTAGGTACAATTCAGAACAAATCTAGTCATTATGTGGTGGAATGCGAACCAAATTTGACTCACGTATTCCACCCAAAACTGGGATATATTAGCGAACGGTTATGCGCTCTTACCATATCTTGTGTCAATACCATCTTTGCTGTCATGTGGTAAACTGTCATAGAATCCTCGAACTCTTTTCTATAGAGCTTCTAAGGCAATATTAGAAGCAATCTGAACACTTTTGTTATTTTACTATATAGTCGAAAACCCACCCAACTCTTTAGTCATATTAGATTAGCGAATACAAATATGGCAAGTATAACAAATAATATTCAACTTCACACATTCCATATTGATTAAAAACCATCATATTCTCTGATTTCATCAGCTTCTTCCTCATGTATGAGTTTACTTACAATGGCTGCCTCTTCTGCACGATTCTCACTTTCGTACTTGGTACGTAGATATAATAATGCATGAAGCTTATCCCAGTTATTCTCTTTTGCCAATTGCTTAGCCTTCTTTTTGATATCCTTTTCGCTATCCAATTTTACAGCTCAATTAGTTTTGAATAAATTCCTATTGCATATATATGCTTGACTGGAAAAGAGGCATTCAGCATATCAATAATCTATGGGTCGTGCTTTTACTGTGTTGCTAATGGCTGCTGATACAATTGCACTTCTTCTTCTGACTTCAATTTTCTGTCAATTTCTCTTCTTACCCATTCTTGATAGTATGCTAATTTTGTTGTTATGAACATCTCTGTCCCATCTACTCCTTCATAAGATTCTAAGGTTCTCACTATCAAATCAACTGTGGGTATATTTGGACAAAAGAAAACCAAAAATATTCCTTCCTTTTGATTGGCATGCGGTATCGCAAATAAGTATTCCTGCATTTCTTGATAGATTCTCTCTAATACCTGTTGATAAAGAGAATCATCTTGTAGATGCACTATGACAGCAAATTCAATATAACCTATTAATTGCATAGAAGACATGTTGGTGGTGACTGAAAATTGCAAAACACTGTCTTCTCTTAATTTTTCCAATCTTCTTGTTATTGTTTTGGTAGAAAGAGAAGTTTCTTTTGCGATGTCTTCAACTTGCATTCTAGGATTTGATAATAAGGCTCTTATGATTTTAAAATCAGAGCTATGTATTTTCGTTGATATTGGTCTATAGTTCATAAATGCGTATTGTACCTCAAGTCCAGATTGTTTTAATAAATCAACTATCAGTTCAATTTTATATTCTGCTCCTGGTCTAAGCGATATTACAAATATAGCACTTACTTGTAGCTGCTTAGCATATACCCGCACCTCTCCTAGAAGGTTCAGCTGTTTGATTATAGCGTCTTCGCTAATTGTTGTTGTTTTTTTCTCGTGTATATGTTTAACCGTCAAAATGCAATCTTTTTCATATCCAAATAGAACTGGATTCACATATACTATAAAACTTTGTATGATACCATTACAAACCATCGTATTAATTCTTTCCTTGATAGCATTTGGAGTCAAGCCAACTATAGATGAAATCTCTCTATAGGACGTTCTACAATCTCTAGAAAGGCATTTTATGATTTTTAGGTCAATTGTATCTACCTTGTCTTTTGGTTTACAAATATATTTTGAACTTGTCAATTTTCATCGCTACTAGTTTTTATTATTATTATTTTTTCAGCAATTCATTATCATATCGATTTGATGGTTTTGCTGATTGGAAAATAAAGGAAAAAGAAGAAGAAATAAACTTTGATATTTTTTGCATAGTCTATTTACCTTAGCTGTTCTTTATCAACTA